>JAFAOU010000194.1 GCA_019247495.1 Acidobacteriota bacterium | reverse complement strand
AGCATTTCGACGTCATTCGGATCGACGGCTTCCTTGTCGATGGTGATGCCGAGCAGTTCCTTCGAGCCGTTCATCGTCGCTTTGACCATGCCGCCGCCGGCCGATCCTTCGACCTTCAGCGCGGTCATGCGCTGCTGCATCTGTTCCTGCATCTGCTGGACTTGCTTCATCAACTGCTTCGGATTCATGAGCTCTCCCTTAACGCTTTCGTGATTCGACGATATCGGCGCCGAGGTGCTTCTGAAATGCCTGAACGACAGGATCGTCGCGAAGAGGCGAGGATGATTTTGCCGCGGGCACACCGGCCGCAGGCGAATCGGTCTTGACCTCGATCACCATCGGTTCGCCGAAGACCTCGGCGGCAATCTGTTCGAGCGCCGCGCGCGCGTTGCTGACCTGATCGGCGGTGAACGAATCGGCGAACGTGAGCAGCAGCTTGTTGCCGTCGCGCTTGCGCGATTTCGCCGCGCCGAGGTAGCCGCCGATGAGCGGGCGCGCTTTCTGGACGCGTTCGATGAACGATTCGATCGTCGCGTTCGCGGAGGCGGCTTGATCCGCTTCGCGGCGTGCAGGCGCGGCTTTTGGTTCTGCGGCTGCTCGAGGCCGAGGCGCCGCAACCTGAGGAATCGCCGCACCGCCTGCGAGCTCTTGTTCCACCGCGCGCAACCGAGGGAACGTCGCCGCCTTGAGCAACGCGATTTCCACCGCCAGCCGCTGATGCTCGGCCCGATTGACCGTTTCGTCGTCGCGCAGAAGAAGGTTGGCGATGCGCAGCAACTCCGAGTACGAGAACTTCTCCGCTGCCGTGCGAATCGCAGGCAAATCCTCGGGGGCGACGGCGAGCATCGACTCATTCGCGCGCCCGGCGACAAGCAGCAGGTTGCGCATGAAGCTGAGCAGGTCGCGATACAGCATCTTGAAATCGCGGCCGGTCTCCGACGCTTCATCGAGCGCTTCCAGAATCCCGCCGTGATCGCCCTCGGCGATCAGCGTCGCGATACGCGCGAAGAACGTGGTGTCGGATAGGCCGAGGACTGTCGCGACGTCAGCAGCGCTGATGGAGCGTCCACCGAATGCGATCACCTGATCGAGCAGCGAGAGCGAGTCGCGAACGCTTCCTTCGCCGCGCCGCGCAATGATCTCGATCGCACGATCATCCGCCTCGATCCCCTCGGCATCGACAATTTTTCGGACGCGCGCGATCAGATCGTCGAGCGTGATTTTGCGCAGCAGCTCTTTCTGCACGCGCGAGATGATCGTCTGCGGGACTTTGTTGATCTCCGTTGTCGCGAACATGAAGATCACGTGCGGGGGTGGCTCCTCGAGAATCTTCAGCAGCGCGTTCCAGGCGCCGGTGGAGAGCATGTGCGCTTCGTCGATGATGAAGATGCGGTTGCGGTCGCGCGCCGGCTGAAACTGCGTGATGTCGCGAAGCTCGCGGATGTTGTCGACGCCGGTGTAGGTCGCTGCGTCGATCTCGCGCACATCCATGTCGATGCCTTCAGTGATTTCGCGGCAGATCGTGCACTCGTTGCACGGCTCGGCGGTCGGACCTTTGACGCAGTTCAGCGCCTTGGCCAGGATGCGCGCTGCGGTCGTTTTGCCGACGCCTCGAACTCCGGCAAAGAGGTAGGCGTGATGGATGCGCTGCCCCTCGATCGCGTTTTGCAGCGTGCGGACGACGGTCTCCTGCCCGATGACGTCGCTGAAGGATTGCGGCCGGTATTTGCGCGCGAGCGCCTGGTAGGACATGTGGCGTGGAGTCTAGGTTGCGGCGGGATGGAAAACCAGTGCGGGTCTCACCGCCCGTTCGGAAGAGCCCAGGCCGTACTGCGTCACACAGGGGAACACCTTATCGCTGCTTCCTTCCGGACCTGACGAGGTTCGGTGCGCCTGCTGCACAGGACCCGGGCTCATCCCAACGGGCCATAAAACGGGGCGGCATTGTAATCCGCACGGGCCATGAACCGAGGGGCCGCGGGAGAACTTCCAATACGTCAACTCCCGGCATGACAATTCGCGGCGAACAGTCATGCTACCCTTCTTTCAATCCACATCTAAAAAGTCAGGAGAAAGCATGGCCTCTCGCCGGCGGCGCGTCGACATCTATCTGCTTGGCCGAGGCATTGCCGACGGCGTCTCGCAGATGACGCTCGAGGCGATGGAAGCCCTTCGTGCCTCGCGTGTCGTTTTCGATCTGTCCGGCGACGCAAACGCCATCCGGAAGCTCCACCACAACGTCATCGACCTCTTCGACGACTATTGGACGGGCGAGCAATGCGACAACGTCTATCAACGGCTCGAAGAGATGATCGTCGAGGAAGTACGAAAAAACGGGCCGGGGGTATCGATCGTCGTCGACGGTCATCCGATGTTGTTCGACGACGTCAACTGGAGCCTGCTGCACAAGGGAAGGCGGCGCGGCCTCGTGGTCGTCGCCATTCCGGGCATCTCATGTCTCGATACGATGATGATCGATGTCGGCGCGGACCTTGGTAACGGGGCGCAGATTGTCCACGCGAATCAGTTGCTGCTCTATGACATCGCTCTCGATCCCCATCAGCAGACCTACGTGCTGCAGGTGGGAAAATTCGGCACCAATTTCTTTTCGCGCGAAACCAGGCGCAACCTGCCAGGCCGCTTTACACCGCTGGCCGCTCACCTGACGCGGTTCTACCCCGCAGATCATGTGGCCACGTTGATCGTCTCGCTCGGCGAGAAATCGATCCGCCGCCGCGTGCGTCTCGGAAAGCTCGATGAAGCGCGCGCCTTCCTTCACCGGCACCAGGACGATGGCTTGACGATGTACCTCCCGGCCCGCCCGCGCCCGATCGTCAACGAACGGTTTGCCAGCGCCCTCGACGACGAGGAATCGCTGAAGTCGATCGCTGTACTGGCTTGAGGAGACCACCATGCCTGACATCGACGAAGTTCTCGCGTCCCGGCTGGATGGAATCAATGAGGCGCAGCGGCGTTCGCGCATCGCACTTCTGCTGGTGCTGTTGTCGTCCGGCGCGATCCTCACCGCATTGTGGAACAACTACTTTTCGTGGGACCGGCAGTGGTCCGACTTCAACGCAACCGCGCCAAATTCGTGGGGGCAGCAATATCTCCGCAGCGAACAGATCAAGAGCTGGTCGAATACGAACACGGTCGACATCTCGCTGCTCGGCATCCGCGTCAGCATTAACGACGCGGCGATCCTCGGATCGAGCGTTCTCTTCGCGTTCGCCGCGTATCTCTGTTTTACGCTTCTCCACGAAAACCATGAGATCGGTTCGTTACTGCGGGAGCAGCAGACCGCACCCGCCAACGTGCGCCACTTGATCTTCTACCGCATTCGCGCACGGAACGTCCTTGGAGGTATGAGCGACAACGATGCACCAATGGCCACCCTCGAGGGCGGCGAACGGACGACCCGCCTTCCGCTGGCGCAAGGCGGCATGCAGATCTTGCTGTTTGTGCCGCTCCTCGTCGTCCTGCTGATCATCCTGAGCGATCTGTACTTCGCGATTCTGTTCGTCTCGGGGGCGCGAAGTTCGCCAGCCTGGCCCACGCTCCCTATGGCGTACAAATGGCAGCTTGCCGGAAGCGATTTGTTCGCCCTGGCCATCGCCGTTTTGACCGGAATCTATTGCCGGTTCTCCGCGGCTTATGTGCGAGCCACGAACGATATCGTCAAGACGTTCAGAGAAATCAAGACGCCGTGAGGTGGCTTCAGTAGCCGACCGGCCGTGTTTTCGCCGGCGTGAACGTGTTCGTCACGCCGAAGTTCTTCGATAAGTAGACGATCGCGGCCGGCTTGTCGGAGTCCTTCATCACCGCGCCCCAGCGAATCATCTTGTCGACCGTGGCCGTCCACTGTTTTTCGGTGAGGCGTTGCTGGACGAGGATGTCGGGCGAGTGGCAGGGAAGGCAGCTTGCTTCGACGAGTCGACGGCCGGTTCCGGCGGGGAGTGCATGGAACGTTGTGCCGAGGACGGGGAGGGATGGGTCGTAAGGCTTCTTCGGTGCGGCGGAGACGGCGAGTACGAGGACGACGACGATCATCAACACTCGCTTCATGCCGACACCTCCACATCCACGAAGTGCCAGGAGTTGTGCAGGTAGCCGCTCTGATTCCAGGCGGCATCGCGCGGTTGCACGTGGCCATTGCTGTCCGTCGCACGCGCGCAAATGCGCGCCGTGCCCTCACGCGACGGCGTCCAGCGATGCGACCAGAGCCGCCACGCGTACGGATCGTGGCGCGGATCGAGCGTCGCCTCGGTCCACGTTGCGCCGTCGTCGTCGCTGATTTCGACTTTGGCAATGTCGGGCGCTCCGGAAAATGCAAAGCCGCCGATCGCGTACGCACGACCGGCCTTCGCCTTCTTTGGCGCTGTCGTGATGTTCGACTTCACGAACAACTCCGTCACGGGCGACATCTCCTCCGGTTTGAACGCCACGCCCGGCGCACCGACGGTCAGCGGATAGCGGTACGCCGTCTCCATGTAGAAGCCCTTCTGCGATTCGGCTTGTGGCGAGAGGCGGACCACCCACTTCATCCAGTGATCGCCGGCCCAACCGGGGACGATGAGGCGAAGCGGCGCGCCGTGGACGACCGGCAGCGGCTCGCCGTTCATCGAAAACGCCAGGATGCCGTCGGCGAGCACTTTCTCCATCTCGATGCTGCGCTGAAACGGCGGCACCTTCCCCGGCGGATCGTCGCTGCCGAAGACGTGCAGATGTTTCGCCGTCGTCTTCACGCCCGCGCGTTCGAGCACATCGCGCACGCGCACGCCGCTCCAGCGCGCGTTGCCGACCGCGCCGTAGCGCCACTGCACTCCTGGAACTGTTGGCGCGTACAGTCCGCGTCCGTTGCCGGCGCACTGCAACACGCAGGTCGTTTCGGCGCGAGGAAGTTTTTTGAGATCGGATAGCGTAAGCTGTGCGGGACGTTCGACCTCGCCGTCGATCGTCAACCTCCACTTCTTTGGGTCGGGCGTGCGCGGGATCCAGTGGCTGCGGACGAAAAAAAGCTCGTTCGGCGTCACGTAATCGGTCAGCAGCGCGAGCGGCGTTTCCGCATTCACCGCATACCCATTCATCTGCAGCATCGATTCACCAGCGCGAGGTGTGGCCGCCTTCTGCGCGGCGAGCAACGGAGCGGCGGCAAGCAGCAGAAAGCGTCTGCGATCGATGCTGTCGAAGGCCATGGCGCGAGAGTCTATCTCACCGTGAATAAACGACTTGATGCCGATGACGGAAAAAGTGGTCCACCTTTTGCCCTTTGGCGGACTCAAATGAAGCAGAAACGCCGCTCCGCCGATTACAGCTGGACTCCGCCGCGAGATTTCTTCGACATCTGCGCCTGCCAACGGCACGCGCGGCGCGAGCGTGCGCTGTGGCGGCGCGCCGTCCGCGCTGCGCGCAAACGCGCGGTCACGTTGTTCGTCACCGTGCCGCTCGCGTTCTGCGCCATCGGCATGGAAGCGATGAACGTCTCGCTGCCGGCGCTCGCACAGCAGGCCATCGAAATGAGCAGCAGCGGCACGCGCGGCCTGCAGGTCTTTACCTCGCGCAAAGTGCGCGACGCGTTCATCAGTCCCGACCGCGTCGTGAACACGCTCACGTTCGACATCGCGAAAGAGCAGTTTTTCAAGGCCGAGGTTCCGTACGGCGCGATCATCTATCGGGAAGCACTCAAGAATCAGCTGTCGCCCGAGCTGATCGCCGCCGTCGTCGAATCAGAATCCGATTTCCGTCCGCGCCTCGTTTCGGCGAAAGCCGCACAAGGCCTGATGCAGATCGTTCCCGAGACCGCGCGTCTCATGCACTGCGACGACCCCTTCGATCCGCATGCGAACATCGCTGCCGGCACGCGCTACCTGCACTACCTCGTCGAGCGTTTCGGCGATGAGAAGATCGCGCTGGCCGCCTACAACGCCGGCGAGGGGACGGTCGAGCGCCTCGGCGGAGGCATTCCGCAATACCCGGAGACGATCGACTACGTGCACCGCGTCACGACACGCACGAAGCTCTACCGCCAGCGCGTGCAGAACCGCTACCTGGCCTCGGTGCGGATGCAGGCCTCGATCATCGCGCGCTGACGGGCGCCGGCGCGTCGACCGCCACCGGGAGCGTGAAGAAAAATTTCGTCCCTTTTGCCGGCTCGCTTTCCACCCAGATCCGGCCGCCGTGCGACTCGACGATTCCCTTCGCGATCGGCAGCCCGAGGCCGGCGCCGAGGCGCGCGGTGCGTTTGGCCTGCCAGTACGGATTGAAAATGTCGCTGAGATTTTCGCTCGGGATGCCGGGACCTGAGTCGGCGACCGTGATCCGCACCTTGCCATCCTCGACGTCCGCGCCGCATGTAACCATCCCGCCCGGAGGCGTGAACTTCATGGCGTTGCCGATGAGATTCGACAGCACCTGCAACACGCGATGGCGATCGGCGTACACGGGCGGCACGTCTTTCGGCGCGTGACACTGCAGCGTGATCGATCCCGTCACGGCCTGCGACTTGAACAATTCGTACGTCTCCTCGAACAGCGACTGCACGTCGAGCGGCGCCGGATCGATCGGCAGCTGCTTGCCGCCTTCGAGGCGCGTCACGTCGAGCAGGTCTGCGATCAGACGCTGCATCCGTTTCGCGGAGATGTCGATGATCTCGAGCTGCTCGCGATCGTCGGGCGCGATCTGATCGGACGTCTGCAGCAGCGACACCGCGAGCATCACCGCGTTCAACGGATTGCGGAGGTCGTGCGAAACGATCGCCAGCACTTCCTCGCGCGCCTGCACCGCCTGCTGCGATTCCTGATACAGCCGCGCGTTGTCGATCGCCAACGATCCGTGGCGCGACAGCTCGCTGACCAGCGCCGCATCCTCCGGCTTGAAGAGCGTCCCAATCGCCGCCGCGGCCAGGATCACGCCGAGTGTTTGTCCGCGGCTGACCAGCGGCACCGCCATCAGTGAGCGCTGCTCCTCCGGCGCGACGCCGGCATACGCGAGCAGCGACGACGCGTAGCCGATGATGCGCGACTCGCGCTCGCGAATGACAAACGTCAGCGCCTCGGGGACATCGCGGATGATCTCGCCAACGCGCGTTTCCAACTCGTGCTCACGCTCCGCGTCACGATGCGAAACGGCGGCGCGGCGAAGGGAGCCATCCGGCTCGGCCAGATCGATCACGCAGATGTCCGCTATGTTCGGCACGATCAAACGCGCCAGCGTGGCGATTGCGTGCTCGTAGTCGAGTGACGACGCCAGCTCCTGTCCCGCTCCCGCCAGAAATGCGGCGCGGCGTTCCTCGCGCTCGGCCGCCGCGCGCGCGCGTTGCGCCTCCGCGGCTTCGCGTTCTGCTTCCTGCCGCCGGCCCATCGCTTCGCGCGCGAGAAGCCGCATCTGCCGACCGAGGCCGGCCACCAGCAGCGCCGAGGTGAGTGCGAGAAGCGTGAGGATGATCGTGATCGACTGGCTAAGCTTCTCTGATTCGCGAATCGCGGCCAGCCGGTCATCGATCGAGTCTTGAATCGAAACTTCGAGTTCAGCCGACGCTTTGAGCGCCTCTTCGTGCGACGGGTGTTTTTCCAGCAGTCGCGTCATCGCTACCTCAGCGGGGATCTGCCGCGACAGAAACTCGTTGGAGATGACGTCCGCGTGCCATTCGTTGGATTCTTTGCTCAGCGCCCGAAGTTTCGCCTCGACGTCGGGCCCGAGTTTCGGTGTAAGTGCGCGCAACTTCGCGACATCCTCCCGCTGCTCATCGAGCATGCGGAAGTAGTCTGTGCGGTACTGCGGCTGCATCGTGACCTGCCAGGCGATCACGCGGCCAAGTTCCGTAGAGAGATCGGCCTGGATTTCATTCGCCGCGCGCCGCGACGGTTCGGCAACCTCGGTGATCTCAGCCCGAATCTCCGTCGTGTGCCGACCGAAAAAAATCGGGAGCAGCACCAGCGTCAGCAACGACGCGATGATGAACGCCACCGGTACGATCGTCGTCCACGTGCTGTCGGGACCGACGCGCCAGATGCTTCGCCGCTCTGCTTGCCGTTCTGCCACTAACGCTCCGCGTCAACTCTCCGGCGCGTCGGACTGACGCCGCTCGATCTCTTCCTTCGCCGGCATCTCCGCCACCTGTGCCGGCTGTTCGTCGACCGAATCCGCGGTCGACGGCTTACGCGTTGCGTGAAGCGGATCGACGTTCCCTTGCCGGATAAGAGTTTCTTTTGTTTCTTCTCCCACGAGATCCTCCTTGGACGCAAGTGGCAGTGCAGCAATATGCTTGCCTTCGCTTGACGATACGAATGCGCCCTCACGACCGCAGAATCTTCCAACGCCTCCGTCTGCCGCGTCCCATCCTCGGCACGCTCGACGGCCAGAACACGCTGATCCTCGACCTCGGGGTCATCGGCGCGTTCGTCGAACACTTCGGAGTTACGACGCCGAAGACGCGCTCGCGGTTGCAGTTCCTCTGGAAAGGCGAGGCGATCGAGATCGATTGCGAAGTGGCGCGGACAGAAGTGGTCCGGCGCGCAGGCTCCAACGCGCTCTCGCACACCGGTCTGCGATTCATTGAAGCGATTGGAAAATCCGAGGAGCGGCTGCACGATCTGATCGCCTCGTTTGTCGGAAAGTTGCTGGCCGCGCAAAAAGCCAACGCGGACGGTGTCGCGCACGAGGACAACGAACTGAAACTGATCGACATGGGCGGCGCGCGGCGCGTTCGCGTGCACGGCCTGGTGCGCTATCGCCTGCGCCCGGACGGAACGTGGATGCGCGCGTTGACCGGCGATCGCCGTCAGCCGCCGGACGGCTTCACCGTCGCCGCGTACGAATACGAGAGCGACCTCGAGGCGCTCTGCCTCGCGTACGAAATCGCGGATGAGGAAGGCCGCGCCATGATCCGCCTGGTGTCGGAGCTCAGCGTCAATACGGTCAGTCCCCTGTAACAGTCAGCATGAACGTGGAACCTGAATTTGGCCGGATCCTGCTGCGCGTCGTGCTCGTCGGCGGAACGATCATGGTCATTGGCGCGACCGGGTTGTTCTTCGCGTTACGCGCATTCTCGCCGGCCGCAAAAAAGGGAAGCGACTTCCGCGCCGTCGTCATCGTGATCGCCGTGCTGGCGGTGGTGATGGTCGGCTGCTTCGTGCTCCTGATTTTTTCGTATTCGAAGCGTTGACCTCGCGCACGATCGCGTCCGTGTGTTGTCCGAGCGATGGCGGCGGCGATCCGATGTCGAGCCGCTGGCCGTCGATGCGAACGGGATTGCGAATCGCGTCGTACTCGCCGATCTCGGGATGGTTGACCGAGGCCACCAGCGCGCGTGCGGCAGGAGTTCGCAGCGCTTCTCGCACGCCGCGCACAAGCGACGCCGGAATCGCCGCACGCCGGCAGCGCGCTATCCATTGCGCCGCGGTGCGTTCGCGAAACGCGTCTTCGAGAGTTGCAACGAGGACTTCGCGATGCTTCACGCGTTGCGCATTCGTCGCGAATCGTTCGTCACGCGCCAGTTCCGGACGCCGAAGCACCCGCCCGCAGAGCTGCGCGAAGTGGCGATCCGTTCCTACGCCGATCGCGAACATCCGATCGCTGCCGTGAAACGCCTGATACGGCACGATCGACGGATGCGCGTTGCCGTATCGCGCCGCCTCTTTGCCGGTGACGAGCACGTTCTGCGCGACATTCGCCAGCGACGCGACCGTGGCCGAAAAGAGTGAGACTTCGATCGAAGCTCCCTCGCCCGCGCGCAGCGCCGCGCAGATCGCGCCGAACGCGTAATGCGCCGTCAGCACGTCGGCCAGCGCCACGCCAATCTTCATCGGTTCGCCGGTCTCGGAGCCGGTGATCGACATCAGTCCCGACCCCGCCTGTGCGAGCAGGTCGTAGCCGGGCGTATTCGCATCGTCCGTGTCGCTGTCGAAACCGGCGATCGTGCAGTGGACGGCGCGCGGATTGATCTCGCGCGGCGAAAACTGCAACGACTCTTTCTGCGCCGGCAGGAAGTTGTCGACGACGACGTCCGCTCGCTCGATCAATCGCCGCGCAACCTCGGCGCCTTCCTTCGACTTCAAATCAATGGCAATCGACTCTTTGTTGCGATTGACCGACAGAAAGTACGCGCTGACATCACCGACGAACGGCGGTCCCCATCGACGCGTCTCGTCGCCGCGCGCCGACTCTTCGACCTTGATGACGCGCGCTCCCCAATCGCCGAGGAGTTGCGTGCAGAGAGGGCCGGCAAGGACGCGCGAAAAATCGGCGACGAGAATGCCGTCCAGCGGCAGCGCGCGTTTGCGGCCCATCGCGCTCTACTTCGCCGCCCTCTCCACCTCGGCGGCGTAGGCATCGATCACGCGCGCCACGCTCTCGATCTGCGCGTTCGCGTCCGTCCACTGCTTCTGCTCGATCGCCTCGCGCACGCCCGGAATCGTCTTCACGCCGTAGCCGGTGTAAAAACCGGGCGCGTAAATCTGATGGCGGAACCACGGCCGCCGCGGCAATCCATTCGGGAGCAGCAGCGACTGCTCGATGCGCATGAGCGCGCGATCGAACGCCGGTTGCCGGTCGGCAGGCGCCGATGCCGCGGCGCGATCGAATTCGCGCGCGCTGCGTTTGAGATGCGCGACCGCATTCTGCAGCGGCGCGAAGTTGAGATACGGCACGGCCTCTTCCGCAATCGGCGAGATGAACGTCCTGGTCGGATCGGCCGCGATCTCGTACGCGCGATCGCGCACGAGGCGGTTGCGGTCTTCGATGTCGCGCCGCTCGTTGTCGGCCAGCTTCGTCAACTCGTCCATGTAGCGTCCGACGGTGTCGGCGAACGTCGTCAGCTCGAACGGCAACACGTCGGCATTCGCAAGCCGGAGCACCAGACGTCCGGTCGTCTTCGCCTGCGCGATCCCGTAATCAAAATTCGGATCGCCAAAGCGCGTGTAGTGATCGAAGGAGTCGTAAACCGAGTGATACGACCCGCCGCCACCCTCGCCTCCGTAGCCGATGTTCATCGCCGCGATGCCGGTGTGCTGCAGGAACGGCGTGTAATCCGATCCCGATCCCAACGCATCCAACCGGATCAGCTCATGCTCGCGCGCTTCCTTCCGCTCCTCGGCATTCTTCGCCAGCGTCGCTTCGCGTGCGCGCATCCGCGCCAGCACCGAGACGTTCCGCTCCGGATCGGGAATGTCGCGCGCCACCTGAGTCACCAACTTCTCCAGCGTGTGCGAGCCGCCAGCGTCGAGAAATCCGCGCGAGTTCGTGTCGGAGTTGATGTAGACGACGCCCTTCGCGCGCAGTTCGTCCGCGTGCGTCTCCGCCCACTCGGTCGAGCCGATCAAGCCTTCCTCTTCGCCATCCCACGCCGCGAATTGAATGGTCCGTTTCGGACGCCAGCCACTCTTGGCCAGTTCCGCGATCGCTTTCGCTTCCTCCAGCTCCGCCACCAAACCGCTGAGCGGATCGTTCGCGCCGTTCACCCACGCGTCGTGATGATTGCCGCGCATCACCCACTCGTCGGGATACTGCGAGCCGGCCATCCGCGCGATGACGTCGTACGCCGGCACCATGTTCCAGTTGAACTCCAGCGCCAGATGCACGCGCGAAGGTCCGGGCCCGAGGTGATAGGTGATCGGGAGCGCGCCGCGCCACTCGGGAGGGGCGACCGGACCGGCGAGCGCGCGCAGCAGCGGGAGCGCATCGCCGTACGAAATCGGCAGCACCGGGATCTTCGTGATGACGTCGGCGTCCTTGCGATCGATTCGTTTTGCGTCGACTGTAGCTCCGATGCCGGGCGTGAGCGGATCTCCCGGATGCACCGGCATGTCCATCACCGACCCGCGCTGGGCGCCGTTCTCGTTGCGATACGCGCCCTTCGGATAGACATCGCCCTGTCCGTACCCATCGTCCTTCGGATCGGAGTAGATGATGCAGCCGATGGCGCCATGCTCGGCCGCCACTTTCGGCTTGATGCCGCGCCACGATCCACCGTAACGCGTGATGACGATCTTCCCCTTCACATCGACGCCGTTGCGCGCGAGAACCTCGTAATCCGCCGGGATGCCGTAATTTGCGTAGACCAGATCGCCGGTGACGTCGCCGTCGATCGAGTAGGCGTTGTACGTCGGAAGTTGCTCGCTCTGCTGCCCCGAGGTCGCATCCCCCGGCACCGGCGGCTCGACGAGTTTGGCCGTGAACTTCTCCGGCGCAATCAACTCAACAACGCGCCGCTTCGGAGTCGGAAACAGGACGCGGAACTCTTCGATGTTCGTGTCGTACCCCCACGACTTGAACAACGACGCGATGAACTCAGCGTTCTCCTTGTCATACGCCGACCCGAGGTGATGCGGCCGAGCGGACAGCCGCTTCAACCAGTCGCGCAACTCGTCCTTCTTCAGCGACGAATCAAACTGCGACTCGATGGCCCGCTCCTTCGCCGCGTTGCCGGGACTGAACCCCAGCATCGACGGCTCGGACGGCGTCTGAGCGAAGAGGGTGGCAGCGAGAAAGACAGCAAGTGCGAAAACAATGCGGCGCATGGGCGGGGATTGTAGCCAAGTACGGGAGAGGGAGACGGTTCACGCGGAGGCGCGTGAAATTTGCGGTGATCCGTGAGAGTAGTAACCTTCAACGTGTCAAAGGAGCCCTAACGTGTCTACGCTTTCGACTACATTCGAGCGGATGAATACCTTCACAGCGGTTTTTCAGGAAGCTGAAGAAGGTGGTTACGTCGCGTTTGTTGAGGAATTGCCGGGTGCGAATACTCAGGGAGAGAGTCTCGACGAAGCCCGCGAAAACCTGCGGGAGGCAGTTGAGCTGATACTCGACGCCAATCGTCGAAGATCATTGAAAGACTTGGATGCTTCGAGGCTGATCCGCGAGCCGATGGTCGTTTACGCGAAGTGATCAGTTGCGGCGGAACGGATCCGGTATATCGAGATCGCTACAGATCTTCCGCACTAATCCATTCTTGATCTCGTTGTGCCGCGGCACTGTCGACGTGGTGTTCGAAGGGCCAGAGAACACGCTGTGTCTTCCACCTTCGTGATCAAGAACGCATCCGTGCTCCCGTAGATGACGGATGAGATCGCGCCGTTTCATGGACGGCGATTCTAGGTCGGATTAGTTCCTCAGCTCTGGCTTTTAACTTCTTACCGCACCGTCACGACCTGCACATTCCGCCCCTCGCCCTTCTGCCCGAATCCCGATCCCGCGTACGACGAATCATCGCGGAGCACGACCAGGCGATCGGCAACATGCGCAAACGTCCATGTCGACCGATTCATCATCGAGCCTTTGATGAACATGAAGCCGGCAGTGCCGCGCTGGATCCGTTCGGCCGCGACGGGGAGGTTGTCGTCGCCGAGCCAGACCGTCATCTGATCCTCGGTGAATTTCACGCTGAAGATGCTCGTCGCCTCGGGCGGCAGTTTCGGCGTTAGCTTCAGGACGATGACGCGCACCAGATGTCCTTCGCGGACCGCGCGGCTTTCGCTCACTTTCTTCGCCGTATCGATCAGCCGCAGAAATGGGCCGGCGAAATCGACGGCGTCGGCGATCTCGGTTCCTTGTGTGTCATTCACCGCCGCCCGCGTCGGCGTGGTCTTGCGCGGATCGGCCGTGTGCTCGCGCGACTCGCGATCCGCTCGATCGAGAATGGCTCGCGGAAAGGTGACGTGCAGCCCCGCATCGTCTTCAACGACTTCGAGCGATGCGTTC
>JAFAOU010000089.1 GCA_019247495.1 Acidobacteriota bacterium | reverse complement strand
CGATCACTGTCATCGTCGACAGACAGCCGTCGTACGCCGCCATCGATCCCTACATCACCCGCATCGATCGCAACCGTTTCGACAACGTTAAGTCCATCACGTCGCGGTAATCTGATGCGCATGCCTGTCATCCTGAGCCGCCGGAGGCGCGGAACGCCGCAGGACGGTCGAAGGACCCCCTTCCTGGTAACCAGGGAAGGGCGGCGGCAATTGAACATGGCAAGCACGCCGGGGGTCCTTCGACCGTCCTGCGGCGTTCCGCGCTTCGCGCTCCAGCGCCTGCGGCGGCTCAGGATGACAGCGCTGCTCCTTTTCGCGTTACCACTTGCCGCCCAGGTTCAGGAGCACATCACCGTCGAGCGGATCATCGTCGACGCGCGCGTCACCGACGACGGCGGCAATCCCATTACCGGACTCAAAGGATCCGACTTTCGCGTGCGCATCGACGGCAAGCCGGCCGTCGTGGAATCGAGCGAATGGATTCCGGAGACGGCCGCCGCGCGCGAGATGGCATCCATCGACGCCGCCATCGCCGACGTCAACACCTCGCTCGACCAGCCCGCGCCGCGCGGACGGCTGCTCATCTTTTTTTACCAGACCGATTTCGCGCGCAACAGCGCGCGCGTCGCCGGGCAGATGCAGACCGTCGTCAACGCCAACGACTGGCTGGAGTGGCTCGATCCCGAAGACCGCGTGGCCGTCTTCTCATTCGACTCGCATCTCAAGTTCCGCCTCGACTTCACCAACAACAAAGACCACATCAAAGACGCGATGCAGCAGGCCATGCTCACCAACGAGCCGCCGTGGCCGCGGATTGTGCCGATGCCCGCGCTGGCGAAGCGTCTCGATCCCACGGAGATGCGCAAAGCCGCGTCGCCCGAGGCAGCGCTGATCATCGTCGCGAATGCGCTGCGTCCGATTCCAGGTCCCAAGTCGATCATCCTCTTCGGCTGGGGCCTCGGGCGCCTCACTCCGATGGGCGTGATGATGGAAGAGAAATACTTCTCGGCACGGCAGGCACTCGAGTCGGCGCGCGCCAGCGTCTTCTCCATCGACTTCACGCAAGCGGACTCGCACTCACTCGAGGTCGGACTCGGAAAAGTCGCCGGCGACACCGGCGGTTTCTACGCGAAGACCTTCCACTTCCCCAAGATCGCCGTCGATCGCCTGCAAAAAACGTTGGCCGGTCACTACGAGCTCGAAGTGCGCAAGCCCGACACGAACGTGCGTGGCACGCACACGATCGAAGTCGATGTTCCTTCGCAACGCCGCGCTACGGTCCTCGCGCGCAGCACCTACGTCGACCGCGAGTGACGGGCCCGCGCCTTGCACCGTTTCCTGTGCACATCGAAAGGAGACGCAACCTATGGCTGCAAAGTACGGGAAGAAAGCGCAGGACAAAGTCGAGAAGGCGATGCACGAACGGAAAAAGGGCACGCTGAAAAGCGGAAGCTCGGGCAAGAAGGTAACGAGCCGCAAACAGGCCATCGCCATCGGCCTCTCCGAAGCGCGCCGCGCAGGCGGCAAGGTGCCGTCGAAGAAGTCCTCAGCGAAGAAATCTTCATCCAAGAAATCGTCGTCAAAGAAGTCGTCTTCGAAGAAATCGAGCTCGAAGAAATCGTCTTCGAAAAAATCCTCGAAGAAGAAATAGCCGAACCTATCTGCGTCGATCTGCGTAAATCTGCGGATGAGAACTGATCCGCAGGTTACGCAGATCACGAACCGCCCGACACGCGACCGCGAACTCCGCGAAAGTCCGTGATAAACCACAGCACGAGCATCAACAGCCCGAGCATCACGTAGAAGTTGCGCGACAGCACGCCGCGCGCGAAGTTGCCGTACCACGGCGCCGCGATGAGGCAGAGCGCCAGCAGCAGCTCGACGAAACCGTGGATGCCGAGGCCGACGACTCTAATGATGCCGAGCGGATAGCGCGTGAGGATAGCCATCAAGAGAAGTACGCCGCCGAAGATGTACGCCCACCTCGCCTGAATGCCCGCGAAGCCGACGACTGAGGGCGCCGCGAGCAGAAGAATGGCCAGCGCGTAGTCGAGGATGCCGTGCGAAACCGCTCCGATGCTGCGATGAATCATGGCAGGTCGCGTCCTTCTCCCTGATCGAGTACGAGGAACGGCGGATTGCCGTTTTCGGCGAGTGCGGCGTTCAGGTCGCGCACCGGATCGTACTCGCCATCGTCCGCGAGCGCGAACGTCCCGAAATGGACGGCCACGCTCGTGCGCGCGCCGAGCGCGAAATGCGCGTCGACGGCTTCCGCCGGATCGATGTGCACCGGCCCCATGAACCACTTCGGCAGATAGTTTCCGATCGGCAGGAGCGCCGCGCGGATCGGTGCGAAACGGCGTCCGATCTCCGCGAAGTGACCGCCCCATCCCGTGTCGCCTGCGAAGTAGACGTGTCCCGACTTGCCGCTGACGACAAACCCGCTCCATAGATTGCGATCGCGGTCGCTGATCGCGCGCGATGAAAAATGCCGCGCCGGAACGACCGTGGTCTCGATGCCGTGCGCATGTTTCGTCGAGTCCCACCAATCAAGATCGATGGCGCGATGAATCCCGTGACGCCGCAACAGCGCCGCATTGCCGAGCGGCGTAACGATCGGGGCATCGATCTTTCGCAACGTCGCGACGTCCATGTGGTCGTAGTGGTTATGGCTGACAAGAACGAGATCGATCGGCGGCAGATCCTCGAAGCGAATTCCCGGCGGACGATGCCGCCTCGGCCCGACAAACGAAACCGGCGACACGCGCTCCGACCAGACCGGATCGGTGAGGATGTTGACGCCGTCCATCTGGATGAGCGTCGTGGAGTGGTTGATGAACGTGACCCGCAACCGCCCGCCATCCACACGCTCCGGCGGCGGCGGACCATACGTCGCTTCCGGATGTTCCGGCCACCTCCCCGGCTCCCGCGTCAGCTGCCACTTTAGAACCGAACGTCTTGTCTCCGACCTGCGCTCGCGATTGTGAAAGCGCTCGCCATCAAAGTGATCCGAGACCCTTCCAAGCCACCGAGGAGATGCGAAAACGATTCGCTCGATTGCCGCCGCAAGAAGAGCGGAACCAATCGTGATCGCCGCCGCTTTCGCCGTCCGTCGCATCAAGTCGATCTACCACAAAGACACCGAGATCGAGCAATTCTCTGTGTGCTCTGTGCCTCTGTGTTGAATCTCATCCGGCCGGCACCGTCTCCAGAATCGCCGGAACATCCTCTTCGATTCGCTTGTGCGTGCGTGCGACCAGCACGTAGATCGACGGCACCACGAACAGCGTGAACATCGTGCCGATGATCATGCCCGTCACAAGCATGATGCCGATGCTGTTTCTTGCGCCGGCGCCGGGGCCGCGAGCGAAGACGAGCGGGAGGTGGCCCATCACCGTCGCGGCGGTGGTCATCAGGATCGGGCGGAGTCGGGTGCCGGCAGCTTCGAGGACGGCGTTCAGTTTGTCCTTGCCGGTTTCCTGCAGATGGTTCGCGAACTGGACGATGAGGATTCCGTTGCGCGACACGAGTCCCACCAGCGTGATCAAACCGACCTGACTGTAGATGTTGATCGACGTCAGTCCGAGGAATGAGAAGAGCAGCGAGCCGGAGAGCGCGAGCGGGACGGAGCCGGCCAGGATGATGAAGGGGTCGCGGAAGCTCTCGAACTGCGCGGCCAGCACGAGGTAGATCAGAATCGCCGACAGCAGGAACACGCCGAGGAACTTCGTCCCCTCGGTGCGCAACTGGCGCGACTCGCCGGCGTAGTCGATCGTGAAGCCGCGCGGCAGAATCTTCTTTGATTCATCCTCGAGAAAACTGAGGGCCGTGTCGAGCGAGACGCCGGGCGGGATGGCGCCCTGGATGCGCACTGCGTTGAGCTGCTGGAAGCGTTTCAGCTCGCGCGGCTCGGTCGACGTCTGCAGCGTGGCGAAGGTCGATAGCGGAACGAGCTTGCCGTTCGCGCCGCTGATGTACATCTGCGTGAGTTGATCGGGCGTAAGCCGCTCGCTGCGTTTCACCTGCGGGATGACTTTGTAGCTGCGGCCCTGAATGCTGAAACGGTTGACGTAGTTGCCGCCGAGGAGAACGGAGAGATCGCGTCCGGCCTGTGTCATGTCGACGCCCTCGGAGCGGAGCTTGTCGCGATCGAAGACGACGCGCGCCTGCGGCTGGTCGAACTTCAGATCGGTGTCGGCGAACATGAACTTGCCGCTGGTGAACGCTTTCTTCACGAGCTGATCTGCGAATTCCGCGAGGCGGGCCGGCTCCGCGGTCGAGACGATGGCCAGGTCAACCGGAAATCCCTGATTGCCCGGCAGCGCCGGAGGCAGGATTTCGATGGCGCGAATGCCGGGGATCTTCGACACCGCCGCTGACGCTGCAACGACCAGATCGGACGTAGTCCGTTTGCGCTGGTTGAAGGGCTTGGCCACCATGCCGCTGAAGCCGCCGGTCGGAAAGATGACTTCGAACGTCGACTCCGTCTCGGGGAACGAGCGGTAGGCCGTATCGATCTGTTTGGCGAAGAGTTTGGTCTGCTCGATCGTCGAATTCGCTGCCGCCTGGATGATCCCGAAGATGAAGCTCTGGTCTTCGGCCGGCGCCAACTCCTTCTGCGAAAACATGTAGAACGGAAAGATCAGCGCGACGACGAGCACCCACAGCGTCAGCACGACCGGCCGGTAATTGAGCGTTCCCGCCAACATGCGCGTGTAGCGGTCGCGGAGGCGGTCAAAGCGCTCGTTGATCCACCCCGCGAAGCCGCGCTCCGTGTCGCCGGCGCGCAGCAGCTTCGAGCCCATCATCGGCGACAGCGTCAGAGCCACGAATCCGGAGATGATCACCGCGCCCGCCAGCGTGAACGCAAATTCGCGGAAGAGCGATCCGGTCAATCCGCCCTGCAGCGCCACCGGCGTGTAGACCGCGGCCAGCGTGATGGTCATGGCGATGATCGGCGCGACCAGCTCGCGGGCGGCGTCGGCGGCCGCCTCCAGCGGCGTCTTGCCCATGTGCAGATGCCGCTCGATGTTCTCCACCATGACGATGGCGTCGTCGACCACCAGTCCGACGGAGAGCACGATGGCCAGCAGCGTGAGCAGGTTGATGGTGAAGCCGAAGACCAGCATCAGCATGACCGCGCCGATGAGCGAGATCGGCACGGCCACGACCGGGATGATCACGCCGCGCAACGATCCGAGAAACAGGAAGATGACCAGGACGACGATGACCAGCGTCTCGGTCAGCGTCTTGAGCACCTCGTCGATCGCTTCCTGGATGTATGCCGAGGAGTCGTACGGCACGCCGCTCTTCATGCCGGCCGGCAGCTGGGCCTGAATCTCCGGCATCGCTTCGCGAACGGCCTTCATCACATCGAGGGTGTTCGCGGTCGGGAGTACGTAGATACCGATGAAGACCGCGGTCTCGCCGTTGAAACTGACCTCCTGGTCGTACGTCTCCGCGCCGAGAACGACGTCGGCGATGTCGCCGAGGCGCACCACCGTGCCGTTCGATTCCTTCACGACGATCTGCTTGAAATCGTCGACGGTCTGCAGATTCGTGTTGGCCACGAGGTTGACCGAGGTCATCGTCCCCTTGGTGCGGCCGAGGGCGGAGAGATAGTTGTTTGCCGCCAGCGCGTCGTGCGCCATCGACGGCGAAATGCCGAGGGCGGCCATCTTCTCCGGCTTGAGCCAGACCCGCATGGCGAAGGTGCGGTCGCCAAAGATCTCCGCCCGCTGCACGCCGCTGATGGCGCTCAACTTCGGCTGGACGACGCGCACAAGGTAGTCGGTGATCTGGTTCTGATCGAGATCCTTCGACGAGAAGCCGAGGTACGCCGCGGCGAACTGGCTGTCCGACGTCTGCAGATCGATGATCGGAGCTTCCGCTTCCGGCGGAAGCTGATTGCGCACCTGCGCCACCTTCGACTGGATCTGCGTGAGCGCGGCGTTGTTGTCGTAGTTGAGTTTGAGGTGGACGGTGATCGTGCTGACGCCCTGTGAGCTGGACGATTCGAGAAAGTCGATCCCGTCCGCTCCGGCGATGACGCGCTCGAGCGGCGCGGTGATGAATCCGCGAACCAGATCGGCATTCGCGCCGATGTACGCGGTGCTCACGACGACGTTGGCCATGTCGCTGCGCGGAAACTGGCGCACGCTCAGCGAGCGGATGGCCTGCAATCCGGCGATGAGAATCACCAGGTTGACCACGATTGCCAGCACGGGCCGGCGCACGAAGAGATCGGTGAATTTCATCTAGCTGTCTTCCGGCCGCGGCTTCGGGCTGTTGCCCGGCAGCACGCTGTTGTTGACCTGCACCGCCGCGCCGGGCCGCAGCTTGAAGACGCCCGAGGTGACGACCTCTTCTCCGGGCTTGACGCCGGTGAGCACGGCCACCTGATCGCCGCGCGAGTCGCCGAGCTTGACGAACTGCTGGCGCACGCCGCGATACGTCTTGCCGTCGGGACCTTTGACATCTTCGACGATGAACACCGAGTCGCCGAACGGCGCATAGCTGATGGCCGATACCGGAAGCGTGATGGCCGCAGTCTTGGCGCCACGTGCGAAATGCGCGTCGACGAACATGCCCGGCCGCAGCTTGCCGTCCCGATTGGCGAACGACGCCTGCACCTGTCCGTTGCGCGTGGCTTCGTCGATGACCGCGCCGAACGCGGTGACTTTGCCGGTTTCCGTCACGCCGCCAGCGTCGACTTCGATGTCGGATCCGACGCCGAGATGACTCATCTCCTGCTGCGGAACACTGAAGTTGACGTACACCGGCCGCAGCGATTGCAACGAGACGATCGGCGCGCCGCCCGCGAGGTATTGGCCGAGGTTGATTTCGCGAAGCCCGAGTACGCCGTCGAAGGGAGCGCGAACGATCTTGCGCTGGATCGTGGCGTTGAGCTCCGCCACTTTCGCCTCGGCCTGCTGCGCTTCCGCGGCCGCGGTGTCGTACTGCGCCTGCGGGATGATCTTCGCGGCCATCATCCCGCGCATCCTCTCCAGATTGACCCGATCCAACTGCCTCTGCGCCTCGGCCGACGCAAGCTGCGCCCGCTCCTGCTTCGCATCGAGCACGACGAGCACCTGACCTCTGCTCACCGGCCGTCCCGAATCAAACTCGATCCTCTCGACAACGCCCGGCAGATCGGCGCTGACCGTGACGCCCTGCACCGCCGCAACAGTCCCGATGGCCTTGAGCGTGGAGTTCCACTCCTCCTGCCGCGCCACAACCGTCGTGACCGCCTCGGGCGGCGGCTGATACGACATCCCCGCCATGGCCTTCTTGATCTGAAAGTACTTGAACCCGCCGATGATCGCGATGAACGCGATCACGACAGCCAGCATGAGCAACATCCGCTTCGTCATCGGCGCGAATTATGTCCGCCGCGATGCCGTTGACGCCAGCCCCGCCCGCCGACTATGCTGCCGCTCCCTCCCTGGAAATGGCGAGGCCCCCAAGTTCGTTGAGACGCATCCAAACAGGCGCTTAGCTCAGTCGGTAGAGCATCACCTTCACACGGTGGGGGTCAGCGGTTCGAGTCCGCTAGCGCCTACCAAAAAGCAAGTACTTCCAAGGCTGCGAGTTGCGAGACTCGCGGCCTTTCGTTTTTGGCCCGAACCTTCGAACACTTTGTGGAAGAACTCTTCATACAACTCTTCATTCGATGCCGTCGCCACCCTCAATCGCGCGGTTATTTGCAATAATGACGCGCGAACAATCAATGACTTACCGAGGTCGCTACGGTGGGCGTCACCTGCGAAAGGTGAAGTTCAACTGTTCGTGCCCGCCGGTAGAGTATCAAGGTAGGTGCAGCTCCTGGGCAAGAGACGAGGAGCGATGACTCCCACTCGAGAGTAGTTTGTTCAGCTCGCGGAGATTCTTGCGCGCTTCCGCTGATTCCTCGTTCGTCAGCGGCACGGCGTTAGCCGTCATGTGCCAACGGCTTGGGAGAGATTCCGAAGTTCCGGACGCCCGTCCAGCGGAGCGAACTTCACATCACTGCTCGTAAATACAGAATCATTGAAAACAAAAGACTTGTTGTCATCACATCGTGGCCCACCGGTTGCTCTTAGCTTAGTCGGAGCAAGAAGGAAAGAACGATGAGAAACGATGAACGAGACAGGCTGCTTTCTCCGAAACCGATACGAGTTCCTCTCACCCGTCCACCGCCGCAAGCACGCCAACGCTTCTCGAGGCATCCTGCACGCTCACTCAGCCGGCGGGAACCCATGAGGAAGGTACCCGCCGGAGACTCAGCTCCAATCACTTCACCTGTTAGAAAACGTCCTCACGGTCTCCTACAAATGATGCTAGCTCGAACGTCGGCCGAACATTGTTCGTGCATTCCGGTACGGACAGGAATTGAGCGTGCGTACATGCGTAGTCCGCACATCGCTCGCGGATGCTGACGGCCCGTACGGTTGGGTCACTGCCAAAGAATCGAAGATCATCAGAGCACGAATCGATTGTCATTCTGTGTCTGGGTTGTGCTCCAAACCTCGGAGGATCTCGTAGAACTGCGACCGACTGACACCGGCACGTTGAGCAGCAGCATCCTTGTTGCCACCGGTTTCCTTCAACACAGCGCGGAAATAGCGTGTCCGAATACGATCGTGGACTTGGCGCCAAGTCTCGGTGGTCGGATCGAACTGCACGCCGTTCTCAGCTCCAAGGTGTCCGTTGCGACGATGCGCTGCATCAAGAAGATGCAAGGCGCTAATCGGCGCCTCTGCACCGGCGGCATACGCCGCCGCTTGCCGGATCGCAAGCCGTAATTCGCGAACATTCCCCGGCCAGCTATAACGAAAAAGTGCGTCGAGGGCCTGTACAGGCACCTTACGATCTCCGCCATATTCGCGGTTGTATTCGTCGACAAAGCGGCGGACTAGTAGAGGGAGGTCAGCAAGTCGCTCGCGTAACGGCGGCACCTTGAGCGTGAACCCACGCAATCGTTCATACAAGTCACGGCGAAACTCGTCGTCGCTGGAGTCCTCGAGATTGCGTCGCGTGGCGAGGATGAGCCTCGCCCGCACGGGTTCCCATCGGTTTCCTCCGACGGGACGGACTTTGCGCTCCTCAACGACCCGGAGCAGCTTGGCCTGCGCGTCGCGCGCGAGATCGCCGATCTCGTCGAGGAAGAACGTTCCCTCACCGGCTGCAACGAGCAGGCCCTCTCGTTTTTTGTCAGCGCTTGAAAAAGCGCCCCGCTCGTGACCGAAGAGCTCACTACCGAGCAACTCCGTTGAGAATTCAGCGCTGTTGACGGCCATGAGCTCACCCGGCCGCCGGCTTCGCCTGTGAATCTCGTGCGCGACACGCTCCTTTCCCGTGCCGGTCTCGCCGAGAATCAATACCGTTTCAGCGAGTGGAGCGACCACATCGATTTGTTTGTAGAGAGCTTGCATGGTTACCGTCCCACCCCAGAGATCGCCGAAGCGGATGGGGCATACGGCTCCATCGACGATGAGCTGCGCCAAAACGCGTTCCGCTATCTCTGCCGGATGCCAGCCTCGCGGCGACACGATCTCCGACGCTCCGCACTTCAGGATGGTACGGCGATCCGACGCGGTTAATTGCTGACACGCGACGAGCAGCGGGGTGCTGCGTCCGAGCAACTCGCGCACCTGCTCGACCTGCTCGCCGATGTCAACGACGCCGAGCATCGGCAGAACGAATACTGCACGCTCGATTTCCGATGGAAAGGCGGAGCGCACGCTCTCCGACCAGCCCTGCGGGAAGGCGTCGACGCCGCAAAGCGAGAGATCGCGCACGATCGCAGCCGCGTCGGCGCTGCCCGGAGCAAGAACGAGAACTTTCATAGCCTTCTCGGATAATAAGCCCTGGGCTGGGCGTCGAGGGGGCAGGCATCTGATTTGTGCCACCCCTCGCCCAAGCGGAAACCGTCCAGTATCGAACCTCCCTGCGTCGCCGTTGCCAGCATGCGGGGTAGAATACCGAGCGCAAGCTCCTGCGCTTTCGTTGAATCGATTTTGCCTTCAAACCCGACCGCCAAGCCGGTACCCTGCTCCGCGAAATGACGCGCGATCTCATGCGAATCACACGTCAGAAAGAGTGCCAGTCGTAGCTCGCGGCCGCGGAAGCACTGCGCCCACTTCTCCGCTCCGATGTTGCCATGCTGCGGCGTCCAAAGCCCCGAACTGCCACTCCCGTGTCCCAAGTGAACCCAAGCATTGACTATCGGATTGCGACGCAAGATGGTTTTTAGGCGACCCGGGTCCACGGACAGCTCGACGTGATATTCCATGGCCAGGGGTGAGCCCATCAGAAAGTTTCCGAGATCCTTCGCCGCCTGGACCCATTGACACTCTTCATCAGGGCCAAAGACCGTCGTCACAAGCACGGTTGGGAATGCGGTCGAAGAGGACCGTTTCAGATTCGGCGCCTTCGCCAACGCAACAGCATGCACTGAATCCGGGTGAGGGAACTCTTCATCGTCCACACGCTTATTTAGCTGCAACAAGAAATACCAGAGCTCAAACTCACTCGCCATAGCAGTTGGTTCGCCCAGATCGTGACTACGGCAATATCTCTGTAAACCTAAACTGGGTGGATGCATGAGCGTAATGACCCTATTGCGTCGCCGACCGGCAGCCTTCCCGGCGAGATAGCGGTCGACCTCGGCTTCCGCTTCGTACAGCGATTCCTTCTCGTCGCTGGACTCAGGTGGTCCAATCACGATCAAAAGGTCTGAGCGTGAATCCTCATCAGGCTCGACAATTGCGCGCTCGCCGATCGCGCTAGCTAACGAACCCCATCCCGCGGGAACGGTGCAACGCCATGGGCGTCGATCAGAGAACTCTCGGAATGCCTTCCGCCGTGCCCACGCGGTCGTGGCGCAATTGCGCAATTTAGAATGCAACGCGTCGCCATCGTACGGATCGACATCGCTAATCTGAATGATATCCGTCAACCTTCCGGTGACGAGTGAGTCCAGCCAGGCTCGGACGTCGGGATATTCGGACGCTTCGAATGCCGCTACTGGTTTCGCGTCGGTTAGAACCAGAAAGAGCCTGGCTCCCCAAGTGCTCTCTCTCGCACAATCGAGCATTAGCGTGAAAAGAGGCCGATCATGCTCCTCGAATTCCTGACGATCGACCACTATGAAGACATTAATACGGGCCATCGCGCGTGGATTCGCTGCGCGCTTGACCAGCTTTCCGCATAGTTCCTTCCAGATCCTTTCCTCCCGGGAAACACTGATGCCCGTGTTGGCGACTACCCATGGATCCACGAAAGTTTTGGGCGAGCCGTCTTCTAGAACGACCACGGTAGCCATTGGTCCCGTCCCTGTCAGGCATTGACTGCAGCGGGCAATTCGAGGACAAGACGATGACCAAGTGGACCGTTCATCTCATCGGAGCAATCGGAGAGGTCACCTCCGGCGATTTGCGCGAGAGCCTGGGCTAGATATAGCCCCAACCGCCTATCGCTATCCGCGAGGTCGGAGGTCGCGGTGGCCGCACCCTGTGCATAGAACGGCTCGAAAAACGTACGTCTCAGATGAGGTGACAGTCTTCGGCTGCGCCGCTCTTCGAATATCACCTTTACCGTCGTCCGACCGTTGGGCGGCGTGAAGGTGACAATAATCTCGCGTTCGTCGATCTCGCCGAACCGAAGTAACCGTCTGCCCATCCAGCTGAGGATCTGTGACACTCCCTTTTCTGCGCGTTCCTCTAAGTCATTAGCGCTGCAGTCTCCCTCGAGAAGGAGAACCTCATGTCCCCCGAGACGAAAGCGACGCGATACGTTTGCGCTCCAGACGCGTTCGACGAGTCTGCGCATGTCAACTCGACGCGACTTGGACCATTTGCTTGCATCGTCCGGCTTTGCGAATTCCCTGAGTGTCTCTCCGGCGTTGCGCATCTCCGTCGCGATCGTTCGGAGTCTCGCAACCGGTACGAGGCCATCACCGTTCTGAGCGTCTCGTTCCGCCTCGAAAAGCACAGCGAGCATTTCTTGTCCCTGATACAGGCAGAATTGACTCGTAGCGGTAAGAAGCAATTCCCGCTTCTGCGTTTCGAGCTTACGTTTCAATTCGAGATCCGTCCAGATTTCCATGATTTGGAACAGATTTGCGATCACCTCTCGCTGCAAATAGCGGTCGAGCAACGCAGCCTGTCCTGTCGTATCTTCAGGCTTGCGCGGATCACGCAGCAGCCCAAGGGAAACCCGTAGGTTCTTTGTTTCGGCCAAACAAATGAATGTCATACCTTCGATCTTGTCGACAAACTCCTGACTCATCGCCAGATCCGCTACACCTAGATCACGAAATAGCTCGTCTTTCCTATCTTCGAGCCGAGCGACCTGGGTGAAACGGCTGTTCACGGCCGCCTCGACGTGCTCAACGACTTCGTCATGAGAATCGGGGATCGCCTCAAACCACACCACCTTCTCACCGTCAGACACGAACAGAATAAAGCCGCCGCCAAACACATCTCGAATTTCTCCGACCAAGATCTCTCGACAGAAACGACTGATGGCCTCGTTTCGACTGCTGCTCGATTCGGCAATTGCGCTCAGCTTTTCGGTCATACTGGGCCGTCCGCGTAGCGCGCGTCGCAGTGCAAGGGCGCGAATGTGCTGCGTCAGGACCTTGATGTCCAACTGCGTTTTCTGAAGATAATCGGCGACACCCAGCCTCATTGCGAGTTGGTAATACTCTCTTTTCTCGTCGTACACCGTGAGAACAAGGAATTCTGGTGGCGACTGACGGCGCTCGCTCTTCAGCTCTAGACCGAACTCGAGCCCGTTTTCCACACCACCTCCCTCGACCACGATCCTGATATCCAGCAGTACCACATCGATGTCGCCATGCTTCGCAAGGACCTGCCGCGCCTCAGTTAAATTCCTCGCCGCGACAACGTCAAAGCCAGCATTCAGTAGGCTTTCCTCCAGAGACATGCGAAGAACATTGTCATCTTCTAGGATGAACACACTCTTGCGTTTCATGAGAGCTCCCTCGGAAATATAATCGTGAAGCGAGTGGCGACACCTGCTGGCATCATCCTCGCGAGAATAAGATCGCCTTTGTGACGACGCAAAACCCGGCGCGCCAAAGGGAGGCCACGCCCACTACCGTCTTTTTTACTTGACCATCCGTCAATCCAGATCTCCTCTTCGTTCTGTATTGGAATGCCGCAGCCGTTGTCGTCAACATGCAGCAGAAGTGTGGTGGGGCCGACTTCGCAGCTGATCTGGATCAAATCTCCTTCGCTCGTCTCGATTGCTTCTTTTGCATTCCGAATCAGGCTGAGCAGAACGAAATAGGCGAGATGGAAGGGGATGTGGATGACCCAGTCATCTATGACAGGGCCAACTCGCAGTTCAATCTTCTTGCTGCCGGCTGGCAAGCGAGGCTGGTAGAAACGCTCCACGCTCTCTAGCACCTCGAGCAGAGGAACCGACAGCCGGGTATCGCGCCGGAAGGGTTTCAGAATAACGCTCGAGAGCGAGACAAACGTCGACGCAGAAGTTTTTAGGCCCTCGAGCAATGCTCGAATCCTGTCGTTCTGATCGTCCAGCATCCCCTCTAACGCCTGTGCGCCGAGCCTGAATCCCGCCGCCGGAGTCTGAAGCTCATGCACTAGTAGGTCAGTGATCTCGAACTGAATCGCTTCTCGCTCTAAATCGATCGCTCTAATCCTCACGAGGGTAGAATCGGCGGCCCCAACTAGCCGGTCAAAGAAGAACTTCCATGGCAATTCAGCGTCGAGTTCCCGACCGAAGTTCGCGCGAGGAATCGCCACGAAAAGGACCTCCTCGCTCGAGTGCAGCGACAACTCTAGAATCGACTGCTCCGGACCTTCCGTCGGTTGCCACTTATAAATCGTATAGCCACCGTGGTCCCCGGTTCGCCGCAAGAGATCGCGAGGGATTGTGACCTCGGGCTGTTTGTCCCGGCTTACTTGCGATGTGTTCGGCGACACGACCACTTCCCGCAGGCCCGCCTCAGCTACTGCCTCCGACACGCACTGCATCCAATGCGCCTCCAGGGTCACATTCTCTTCGTTCAACCGACGATTTAGCCGATGAATGATCCCGCTAAACCGCTTGCGGTGCAGATCGAAGACGACATCCCTGACTAGGGCAGCGATGGTGTTCAGTTGTTGCTTGTCCTGTGTCAAGGATGGGCGGTCTAGAGGATCGTGACCATCCCCAGCGGCGAGTACGATTTTACCGATGGGGTGCCGATCGAGCAGTAAGGGCGCCTCCTCCTCTCTGGCCTCGAGGCCATTTATGGTATTTCGAAAAAATTTCTCAACCTCACCAAGGCTCCTTTTCTCCTTGGAGTCGTCGGATGAACCCATTCCCTTCTCACAGAACGCCCACTGCGCAGCGAATCCGAAATCGACGATCACTAGAGTGCCGAGAGGTGCAAGCATGTCATGGAGTTGGTTGGCTACGCGGGGTAGAAATGTTCCTCGGTCGCGCTCCTGCTGAGAGAAGGCGTAATGCTGCAGCCTCCCCCGCAGATCCCCGACAGCACGAAGCCACCGCTCCGTCTGAACAACCGGAGTGACGAAGTCGCCGATCTGACGGGCACGCTGAACTTCACTAGCCGTAAATGCCGAGATAACCCATCTCGTTTTTTTCCAGGCGAAGTTGAGAGACCCTATCACGGCGCCTTGATAGCGCAGTGGCACGCTCAAGAACCACCGCACCGGACCGAGCGTTCCTTGGTCTAGACCCTTGAAACGCGGATCTTCCTCCACGTTTGAGCTCGATATCACTTCATCGGGTGCGACCAACGTCGTTCCGACGATCGATTGGTCGGGCGCTGGGCGCTTGATTATGCCTGCCTCGTCGGGGTGCGCAGGGTCCGACCACCATTGGAACCGTTGTATCTGGTTGAGATCGGTAGATGCCAGGCGAAAGCAAAGTGCAACCGTGTCAGCTCCAATGCTTTCACCGAGTGTCTGAACGATCCCGCCGGAACCGAGGAACTCACCACGTTCAGTTTTCATCGACTTTAGGACATCGCGGCTAGATGCGAAGGCTGCGAGGCAGCGCATGATCACCAGAAGGGCGGCCGTGAAAAGGCCCACCTTGAAAGCCAAGGCTAGGGCAAATAGGGCACTGTCTAGAATTTTCTCGGGATCGAGCACAGCCACGGACTTGTACTTCTCCACCGCGGCGTTCAAGGCAGTAGAGATACGGGGCCATGTTCGGAATGTTGGAGCATAGACATAGACCAGCTGGAGGCCGGCGTAGCCGATTCCACCGGCAAGTAGAGGCCACCCGCGCCGCCGCCGCGTCCCAGAACTCACGTACATCGCGTAACTAAGGATCAAAAGGCAAACGGCGGAGAGGATGCCGTCAACATATCGATTCAAAGGCTCCTGTAGCGCAAACCCGAACAAGGAGCTGATAGCGAACAGCCATACCAGGGCTTGCCATCGCGTTTTCAACCACCCTGAGGGCAATCGGTAGAGTAGAGCCAAGGCGGCCAAGAGGAAGAAAAAGCTGTTCAAGTTGGAAAAGATGGCTTGCGAGGCTGCTTCGATATATCCGGCCGCTACCTTCGAGTACCTGCTACTAATCCACGCGGCAACCGACCGACCGCCATACTGAAGTGTAAACATACCGAACGCCAAACCTAGGAACAGCAACCACCGATCCTCTTTCAGTACCTCTTTCCGAACCATCAGAAGTACCAGCGCCATGACGAAACAAACAAATGCTGTGGCGATGCTGATCGTCGAGTAGCTGAGCGCACACTGGGACGAGAAGCCTACGATCCAGTCAATCAGGATGTTAGACATCGCTCATTCCCTGTCTTCGCCAAATGCGTCCCTGAGCGTCAAAGTCGAACCCAGCCTCCATGGACGGGCTGCCGTCCTTCCACGCCATCAGCGACGCATGCGTGCGGTGTTCGGCGCGAACACCAACTCGGGCGAAAGTCGGCCGGGGTACGCCAAGATCCTGGCCGCCTCGGAGACTCTCCAGAAAGGAACCCCAGGACTCGTCCGAGGCGTCACTAGTCGGTAGTTGAAGCAGCCGTGCCCAAGTGCCGGTATTGATGTAGAGATTCTGGTCATCAACCAGATGCGCTTTTGCTGCGTGCGTGTGACCCGCCACCACTAGATCCGCGCCTCGTTCAAAGAAGAAGGGAAGAAGATCCTCACACTCGTCGGGAGTGCTGATGTCGAAGTAGTCATCCTCGGCCGAAACGTCGCGAAGCGTCATGATCAGATCGGCCGTTTCGCGTGCTTTCCTTCTCTCGTGTCGCTCATTCAGCCATTGCGTGAATCGCTGCTGTCGGGAAGCCTTTGGGCTTTCGCGCACCAGCTTTTCAGGGTGGCGCCGGCGGACGATCTCTTTCTTGAGCCAGCTGGCCATGTTCACCATCAATGCACTCGCGAGAAACCCAGAGTAACGCTTCAAGTCGCGGACATCGAGAAATTCGTAAAGAAGGCGAAACACCGCCTCGCGCTCAGGTTTAAGAACGTCAACCCATGGGTATTCCTCACGAATACTCAGAAGATAGTCGAGGACAACCGTGGTGCCATGAGGCGGAACGTAGTCGAGCTCTTCACTTTCCGCGAAACCATAACTGATTCTGTTCGCCGCCCGCTGCAACTCGCCATGATCAATCCGATTCCAATCGTCGAAGACATCGCCATGTGTCACGAGTACCGAGGCATCGCCCGTGCGAAAACGAAGCGCTTCGCCGTTGACATGCCAGCGAACACGTACCGGGTGCGACGGAACGCCCATGCCCCGCTCGACCACCTCGCGGATATCTTGAAAGAGCAACTCCGGATCGTGATTGCCACTCATGATCCAGAGTTCGTTGTTCGGGGAGCGTGCGATGCTGCCCAACCGCCTGAAGATCTCGTGGTGGTGCTCGACAACCGCCTTGGCACGCTTTCGGGCCGCAGCGGGCTCAAAAGCCGCAATGCTGCTCTCTCCTTTGGCTGGAACCAGGAAGTCGAGGAAGTCGCCAGCGATTACGACCCGCGCTGGACCGACGCCCTCAAGGATCCAATCGAGAAATGTGACCAGTTCGTTATCAGCCTGAAAAAGACCCTTACCCCGCTCTGCGCTCAGGTGGATATCGCTCAGCAGGATCAGGTCTTGAATGTCGCGCATTGGGGGTCTTTGTGAAGATATCGTTCTGGAATCGTTGGTAATGTCATCTGGCGGAAAACCGGCGGTGGACGGATGATAGGTTTGGTGGTCAGCACCATCAGCGTCAGTTGTGGTAAATCTCGCATGGTTTCATGCTCTCGTCGCAACGGCTGTGCCGCCTCAAGAATCGGTAACTCCTTTGTTTTCAGCACTAAGTAGGCTACGGCTCGGGGGTTGTTTGTGCGATCTACCGGACTGCCGTCCAAACTTCCGGATTGGCGACGAAGGGCGGGCCAAGCACAATTTGCGACAGTCACTGCGTTTCGAGGCAACATCCTTGCGAGCCGCCTCTGCTAGTGCCGAGACTCTTCAGTTATCAGAGCAATGCTCAATTATTCGATACTTCCCCTCAGCAAACCGGCATAGCCTCCCCGAGTCCTTCGCATCCGCGGCTACTCCATCCAGCGCGTATACGAGCATGCCGATGGCCTCCTGCCAGCGCTCCGGGATCAGCGGCGTGGCGATCAACGAACAGCGCAGGCGAGCAGCGATAGCATTATCCCCGCGTCGGGGCTAGCCTGACTCGGTGTGCCTGGTGCATGGACTGGCCTCCAGCCGCACATCGGCATCGCGCTCATTCCGAAGGCAGTCGATACGTTGTTGGCTATCGCAAGAAGCGGCTCGAGACGATGAAGAAACATGCGATGGCATGGCTACAGACAGCGAGGCATGAGCGGCACGGCTCGATCACAACTCTTCATCAACTCTTCATGCGATGCGTCCGCAGCCCGATATCGGCTATCCAGAGACTGTCCGCGGACGAGAACAACGGATAGCGAAAATGTTTGATTCTGCGAAAGTTACTGATCCGAAAGGACAACCGGCCTCTCGCGGGTGCGTCCTTCACACGGTGGGGGTCAGCGGTTCGAGTCCGCTAGCGCCTACCAAATGTAGAAAGCACTGCTGCGCAAGGCCCCGACATCAAGAAAACCCTTCGAATGTCCGGAAAGTTGTATTAAGGCTGGAGCAGCTGTTGCGCGAGTTTTTTCACGAAAGTTGACACCATTTGAGATTAGACGTCGCCAGACGGCGCGTCGAGGAGCAACGTCTCGATCTCTAGGAGGTGCTGCTCAATCTCAGTATCGCCAAATGTGTGCGGGATCTCCGACAGCCACTGTCTAGCAAGACGCAGGCGTGCGCAGGCGCTGATCTTTGCCGCTTCTCATCCAGAACGAAGTTCGTCCCGCGCCGTGATGACTTCGCGATACGCGAGCGTATCAGCGAAACGATAGTGCCAAGTGTGGGTCGAACGAAGCTCAAGCAGATATTCGAGTGCTTGACGCGTTTTGTCAGGCTCTATCCGCAACACGCTGCCAACGTATGCGCAATGATTCGCGGCGAACGCCCATGGCAGCGACAGCCGAGGCAAAACAGCCATGGCGGCTCAACCTGCGTCGAAACTCGCTCTCGCGGCCCGTTCCGCCTCGCTGCTGTTCCCTAACGCTTGTAGCCGCTGTGCCGCATAGTCGTGAACAAACCCGAGCCGACCATGATACCGGGCTCACTCGCCTGCGCGCCAGTCGCCGCAACGACGGCCTCCTGAACCAGCTTGTGCACGCCATACGGCGACTCGGGCATTCCGCCTCGCAGCATCGCCGCCGCGTGCAAGATAAGAATACCAGCCGGAATGTCGCGATGCTCGCCACGCAATGTGTCAATGTGCGCACGGAGTACTCGTACTGTCAGCGCAAACATATTCAGCGTCCAAAGCAGCGATACAACTTGTATGACATTGCGCTCTGCGCCGGGCGCATCCTCTACCATCGCTGCTAGGGTTAAAGCCGCTTGAGAGCGAGTATCCTCGTCTGACCCCATGAGCTGCTTGATCAGCACTCGGACAGTATCACTCTCCGATGGAGAGAGCGTAACATTCCAGCGAATCATCCCCAAGTCGCGCATGGGATCGGGATTAAGTGCGGGGTTCGAGCGCGAATATAGTTCGTGGGCTCCTCGCTGCAACTCGTGATAATCCGCCACCCACTCGCGCATCTGCGCCACATACTCTCCTAGGGCGGTCTTGACATCGCGAATCTCACCGGCGAGCATGTCATCTCCGCGCAGACCCTCAACGTATTCCCATAATCGAACCCAATCGTCAACATCGGTGGCGATGACGTCCGGTCCCGCCTGCGATAGTACGTTGCGCAGAAAACCAAGCGTGTTCAATTGACGAATAATCTCTGATAAATAGCGGCCTCCCCACCTGATCCTTGCGGCAATACGAATGGCCTCATCCGGCTGAGCATCCAAAATTCCGCCGAGTTCGTCCGAAAGCCACTGCAAGTCTTCGCGAGCCACCACTCCGTCCGTTACGGGATCAGTAAAAGACAACGCTGAAAAGTTTGAGCGGATTAAGAAGTAGTCCGTATCGCAAATTATTGTCGTCGCATGTTGCACACCGCCGGTTGGTGACGGCCATTCGGTCAGCAGGTCTCGAACCACAGCGTTTGAACTCACTACGTCTCGTATTGCTTTGGTGTCCGTGTAGAATCGCACCTGTTGCCCCTGCCGCAGCATCAGCGACACGGCGGTAAGGACAGCAGCGTCGCGTAGATTGTTGAGATCGTGTTCACTTCCTCGATGATGCGTAATGGCGCCAAGTATCTCATCGAGTTCATGCGTCTTAACGAGTACTCGCACGTCCGGACTGGAACCCTCAAACACAAGCATCTTTCGGTCCCACAACTGTCTAAGTCGCGTCTTCCACGTTCCGCCTCGAATGAGCGCCATCGCTACAAAGGTGCGCGGGCCTCGTCGCCGTAAGGTTTCGAGAATTGCCCGTCGTTTTTGATCCTGAGATGTCGAGCTGGCCTTTATGTGCTCAAGTCGAGTTAGCGCCTCTTTGAGACCCCATTGATCGACAAACGCACGGGTCTGCGTCGCCAGCAACCCCTTAGTCATCGCCGTGCGATAATCGAGTTTGTAACGTAGCTTTTCGTCAATCTCCAAGGCGTGCGGTCGAAGTATTCTGATTTTGCCGAGCATACCGAGCGACAAAAGGGCTTGTACTAGGTATTCGCGCGGGTCACGTCCTTCGCCAACGTCGCGTGCCTCGCCGCTATTATCTTCAAACTGTAAGAAACCGAGAATTACTTTAATCACTACATCCGCGTCGAAATAGTAATGCACAGGGCCGCGCCGCTCGCATTCCGTATCGTACAAGGCAGCACGCAGACCGCGCGCAAAACGAGTGATCTCGCGGAGGCGAATGTTGTCATGATATTTCTCGGGTTGATGGATCACGGCGGCCCTAGTCATCGCCCGTGGAGGCAACCAACTCGTCTAACCATTCACCGAGATCACGCTTCACAACATCATCTTGTATTTCTAACACCCTCTCGGGTGGAACCTTTGGCGCCTGCAAATAAATCGCCCGATTATGCTCTTGGATTTTGATCGCAATATGCCGGCGGGTGAACGCCGTCCGCGCGTAGATGCTCGCGAAAAGTTGCTCCAATGACGTCTGGTCGAGAACCGCACTCAGCGCATTCGAAACCGCCTGTGGCGTGCCCCAGTCGTTACCAAGAACCTCCAGAACTGCATGCTCAATGTCGGTACTATCAAACCAGCGTGCCAGTATTGCGAGCGCGCCGAACGCAGCACCCTTTGTCGTTAGTGGCCCGGAGGAGCACTCGTCGCAGCGCGCCGCGCAAAGGATCGTGCGTGCGGGATGACTCGCTCGCAAGTGTTGTTAAGGCGCCGGTAGAGTCTTTAATCAGAGACATCGCCATATCGCGAATTTCACCCCTCACCGTACAATGGCCGTCATATGTATCGTTTAAAATGGTCGTGGCAAGCTGCAGGACTTCGACGTTATCACAAACGCTCAGTTGCTCTAAAACTCGTACGTAGGCTGCATGGCCGCGCTGGGTAGAATATTCAGATATCGCGGCCAGTGCAAAGGTACGGCGTGCATGTCGGGAGTCGGTACCGCCACTGAGAACGTCGCGTGCGCTGAGTGAGGCGGTACCTTGCAAGACCGACCTCAGATAAAAAAGCCAAAATTCTTCTCTCTCCATGGCAGCACCAAGCAGTGATATTCCCTCGTGATCAAAGAGTGTCACGAGTGGCTCCACCACATCAGAAGGCCAGCAGTGGAGAACGCGTTGAATCGAAGGTGCTAGTTCATAAGCGCCTCGGTCGGCAAGCAGGGCGTTGATGACGGTAAAGAATGCATCGACTGCAGCCGCCGTCCATGTGACTCGGAGCGTAAATTGCATAAACGCGTCCGGCTCGGTCAGCGCGAGCGCCTCGAAGAGGGCACCGATTAACGCATCGCCACTTCGCGCGTACTCTTCAAGCCAAACGGAGCTAGGCAAGCGGAGACGCAGCACGGTGATCCCTTGGATAAGCGCGCGCCGCACGTTAACGTTGTCAACTTGCTTTAAAAGCGTAACGAAGATCGCGGCGGCCTCAGCGCGATGCTCCGATCCCACCAGGACGGGATCTGCTAATCGGATAAGCGCCTCAGCGTGCTCCTCCGCCCACGTCGCAGAATTCCGCGCGTAGGAGAGGAGTAGGTCGAAGACAGAATGCTCTATATCGACACGAGCAGAGCGTTCCGCATGGCGGTAGAGCTCTGCCGTCAACATCTCCGGTATCTCAGGATTCCCCGGAACCAAAGACTGACCGGTTAAGGTGTCCCGTATCCAGTCCCGCAACTGGGCGCGTGAACAGTTAAGGATCGAGGCGTAATTGACGTCAGCAGTGGTCACCAGATCTCCTTCGGTACAGTCACGAGTTGGTCAGCAGTGACAACCTGATGGACTACTTCATGGTGTGTGTCAAGCGCGGGTGTTCTGTTCCAAGGTAATGTTTTGCCAGCAAGATTCGTATTGCTCGGCATGAAGTAGTAGTTCCAGGAATCGGCAGCGTACGCCTCGATGATGGTGGGGTAGTGGGGGCTTACCGCGGCCGGAAGCTCATAAATGAAGCTGACTACTGGCCCTGTCTCCGGAGGGAGCCCTAGACAGGCGCGAACGTCATCGGCGGTGGCGAATGTGTGACTGTGCCTGAAAGGATCCGCGCTTCCCAGTTCGAACGTCGCCCACATCGGAAATAGACCGAGTGGTCGGCCCTTCCATTGAGCTTTCAAGGCTTTGAGATCGTACAGCATTTGTCGTCGCAGCGCTTTGAGAAGCGTGGAAGCACTCGTACCGCCGGGCGAACGCGAGACTAGACGAGCGAAAGCCTCCGAGGATGACGCACGCCCGTATGGAATCTTTGTCGGGACTCCTAGAGCAATTCCGCCGGGAAAGGGTGTCATGTTCCAGATGTGCCGCATCGCGTGGATCACGCAAAGCTTAATGGCACCGACGTCCATCGAGGGTTGAGCAACCAGCGCCGCGATCAACGCGAGCCAATTGGCATCGCTTAGCCGCTCCTCAGCGTAAAGGTTGCGCACCGCTTGGGCACCCAGGGTTTCGTCCTGCAACCGCTGCAAACGGTCCATTACGTGCGTCTGTTCGGCGGCCGGACGAGTAGCTGAGACATCTCGAAACCTGGTCATGTGGTTCTGTGCCTCACCCAAAGAGAATTACGCCGCACGCTTCTGCCGGCGAGGGATCCCACACTGCCCAAAGCCAGCGCTAAAAAGATGAAACTTCGTGAGTCCATGGGAGCATCCGAGTGCGGAGTCGAGTCCGAGATCACCGCTAACTCACATGTTTGGGCTCTTTCTCGACTGGGGCCGTGGCTGTGGTTCTCCATATAGGAGTGACGGGCGACCGGCTTTCCCTACCTCGGCGTAGCCGGAACCAAAAAGAATCGTGAAGTCGCGCGCGGCGGTATCGTCGGCCAATGACCAGCCTGATCGAACGTCACCGTGACCGAATCGAGGGAGTGCTGTTGTGCTTCAACCGCGTGGTGTGGTGATTCAGGGAACGGTGCCGAGCGTGTGCTGCGAGAAGGCGATGTCAATCAGCTCGACAGCCGGGCCATCTAGCTGTTCGGCTACGCGACCGCGTTCACCCAGCCATTCCGTGAAGCGATTCACGCTCGCGCCGAGCGAGCAACGCTTTCGCGGCTTCAACTTCTTCGACGACGAGGATCACACGCTCTTCGAGGTCCTCTGCCGAGGCGAGTACTTCATCCACGGCTTCCGCAATCGCTCACTCCGCGAACACCTTGGCGGGTTCGCTCCACACAAGTCTCGTGTCTTCTCAAGCGCCCACGCCTTCACGGCGTCATCAAGAAGCTCGACAAAGCCTACAAGTTACAAGTACTACCTCACCGAGTTTTGCCGGCATGCGGGCGTGGTTCGGTCGCCGACGTCGTTTCTAGCCCATAGCGCAGTTGTTTGCGGCCATTCCCTTTGCTAGCTTGGCGTCGATGCCGCCGCCTGTGCCCGAGCAACTCAGCAAGACCATTGAGACACTTTACCGGTCCGAATCGGGGCGGGTTCTGGCGACGCTGGTGCGGCTCCTCGGGGATCTGGATCTGGCCGAGGAGGCCATGCATGAGGCGTTCGCGGCCGCTCTGGAATCGTGGGCTCAGACCGGGATTCCGGAGAAGCCGCGACCGTGGCTGATTTCGACGGCGCGGTTCAAGGCCATCGACGTGATTCGACGGCGGGCGCGATTCGACGGGGCGCAGAAGCAGCTTGTTGCCCACATCGAATCGCGAGGCGGAAATGAAGGGAACAGAGAGGAAGAGATTGATGACGATCGTCTCCGCCTGATCTTCACCTGCTGCCATCCCGCTCTACCGCCTGAGGGACAGGTTGCGCTCACCCTTCGCGAAATCTGCGGCCTGACCACGGAGGAGATCGCCCGCGCATTTCTCGTGACGCCAGCGGCGCTCGCGCAACGCATCGTGCGCGCGAAGGCGAAGATTCGGGAGGCGGCGATTCCCTACGAGGTCCCGGGGCCGCACGAATTGCCGGAGCGGATGGATGCGGTGCTCCAGGTCGTCTATCTCGTCTTCAATGAGGGCTATTCGGCCGCGGCCGGAGCGGAAGTCACGCGGGCCGAGTTGACCGGCGAAGCCATTCGATTGGGACGGCTGCTTGCCGAGTTGCAGCCGGAGCCGGAAGTCGTCGGGCTGCTTGCGCTGATGCTGCTGCAGGAATCCCGCCGCGCGGCGAGGACCTCGCCAGCCGGAGAGCTGATTCTGCTGGAGAACCAGGACCGCACGCTCTGGAACCGCGAACAGATCGCGGAAGGAGTGGCATTGGTGGAGAAGGCGCTGCAATCCCGCGGCTTCGGCTCTTACACGCTGCAGGCTGCGATCGCGGCCGTCCATGCGCAGGCGGCGTCGCCCGCAGCGACCGACTGGCGGGAGATCGTTGCGCGGTACGACCAGCTGGTGCGAATGCAGCCTTCGCCGGTTGTCCATCTCAATCGCGCCGTGGCCATTGCCATGCGCGATGGTCCGGAGGCCGGTCTGACGCATATCGACGCCGTGCTCGAAAACGGCGACCTGGCGAATTACTACCTCGCGCATTCTGCCCGTGCCGAGATGTACCGCAGGCTCGGCAGGACAGCCGAGGCCCGGTCCGCTTATGAGAAAGCTCTGGCGCTGACCCGGCAGGAGCCGGAGCGACAATTCCTGCAGGCGCGGATTCGCCAGCTGAAATAAAAGTTGGAGTGGCTGTCGATTTTCCAACTCCCCGACGACTAGAGACAAAAGGAGAAGAACGCATGCCACAGTACCTGGTTTGTAACTACATGCCCGACAACTTCGACCCTTCCACCGTAACCGAAGCGATGATGGAAGAGATCCACGCGCTCAACCGCGAAATGATTGCAGCCGGCGTCAGGAAGTTCGCCTGCGGGATCGCCCCGGCCGCCGACGCCAAGACGGTGCGGAAGCAATCCGATGGCAAAGTGCTCGTCACCGACGGGCCGTACACGGAGACCAAGGAGCACATGGGCGGTTTCTGGATTTTGGAAGCCGCCGATATGGACGAGGCGCTCGCATGGGCGCGCAAGGGTGCGATCGCCTGTGATGTGCCCGGCGAGGTGCGCGAGCTTCTTTTCTTTCCCGCTCCGGAACAAGGAACCGGCGAAAGCAAGTAACACGCGCTGGCCGACGAGATGGCGGAGCCGGCGCACTCTGCTCCGGTTCCGCCAATCGTCGATGAGGACAAGACCATGAAATACGTCTGTTTGGGCTACTACGACAAAAGCAAATTCGATGGCATGACTGAGAGCGAGCGAAGCGCGATGTTCGACACGTGTCTTGAATACGACGACCATCTTCGCGCCAACGGGCACTGGGCCGGCGGAGAAGCGCTTCAGCCCGCGGAAACCGCGCTGACCCTGTCGCGGAAGAACGGCAACGTGGTGACGACCGATGGCCCCTACGCCGAGACCAAGGAACAGCTCGGCGGCATTCTCGTCCTCGAGGCGCGGGACATGAATCACGCCGTACAGCTCATCGGCCAGCATCCGGCGCTGACGTACGGCAACCTCTTCGAGATACGTCCAGCGGCGGATATAAGCGAAATCGTAAAGGCGAGCGAGCAGCGGCGAACGAACGATCATCGGTGATCGATCGCGGCGGGCGAGCCTGCCGGAGCCGTTAGCGAATCTCGGTTCCCGCAACTTTCTCTTGACAAATCGCTCCGCCGGCTTTATTTTACCATCGTGTTAATTAACTGATTGGTTGAATACACATGCCGGCCGACAAACTCAGCCTCACTTTTGCCGCCCTCGCCGATCCCACCCGGCGCGCGATTCTCGCTCGCCTTTCCACCGGCGCGGCGTCGGTGTCGGAGCTTGCCGAGCCGCACGACATGAGTCTCCCGGCCGTCTCCAAACACCTCAAGGTCCTCGAGCGCGCGGGCTTGATCACGCGCAGCCGCGACGCGCAGTGGCGGCCGTGCAGCCTCGAGGGCGCACGGCTCAAAGAGGTCTCCGAGTGGCTCGATCACTACCGCCGTTTCTGGGAGCAGAGCTTCGACCGGCTGGACGAATATCTGCGCGAATTGAAAAAAACGAAGGAGAAGAAGCATGCACGCCACAATCGAAAGTAGTTCTGACACTGCCGCGCGCGAGATCGCCACGACGCGCGTTTTCGACGCTCCTCGGGAGCTCGTATTCGACGCCTGGACCTCGCCGGAACATGTCGGGCAATGGTGGGGGCCGAACGGATTCACCACGACCACGCACTCGATGGACGTCCGACCGGGCGGCGAATGGATTTTCGTCATGCACGGACCCGACGGCACCGACTACAAGAACCACATCGTTTATCGCGAAGTGGTCCGTCCCGATCGCATCGTCTATGACCACGTCAGCGGACCGCTTTTCCGCGCCACCGTGATCTTCGAGGCGGAAGGTCAGAAGACGCGCATCCGCATGCAGATGCTGTTCGAGACCGCGGAGCTGCGGAAGAAGGTAGCCGAGGAGTATGGAGCGGTGGAGGGATTGGAGCAGACGCTCAATCATCTCGGAGAGCACGTCGCGAAGATGGCCGACGACGAATTCGTCATCAGCCGCGAATTCGATGCACGGCGCGATCTCGTTTTCAAAGCGTGGACAGAGCCGGAGCGCCTCGCGCAGTGGTGGGGTCCGAAGGGGTTCACTGTCAAAGTGGCGAACATCGATCTCCGTCCCGGCGGAATGTTCCACTACGGAATGGTCGCGCCGGACGGCAGCGAGATGTGGGGCAAGTTCATTTATCGCGAGATCGTGCCGCCGGAGCGGATGGTCTTCATCGTCTCCTTCTCCGATGAGAGCGGCGGTACGACGCGGCATCCGATGGCGCCGACGTGGCCGCTCGAGATGCTCAACACGGTGACGCTGACCGAGCACGGCGACAAGACGACGCTCACCCTCCGCAGCAGCGCGTATGCGGCCACCGAAGAGGAGCGCGCCACGTTCAAGGCCGGCCACAGCAGCATGCAGGGCGGCTTCACCGGGACGTTCGATCAGCTGGCCGCGTACCTGGCCACGGCTTGAGCACCTCATCTGCGTACATCTGCGTAATCTGCGGATGCGTTTTTTATCCGCAGATTACGCAGATCGCGGCCCGCTCATAACGAATTCAGAAACGCGATCAACTTCGTTTTCGCGTCGGCGGCGAGGCCGGCAAAACGGTCTCGCGCGCCGCGCGCCTGGCCGTCGTGCGCGAGGATGGCCTGGTCCAGCGTCGTCGCGCGGCCGTCGTGGAGGTACGTGGTAATGAATCGCAATCCCCACAGCGGTGCGGTGCGCATCTCCTTGCCGGTCGAATTTCCCATTTCCAGATCGTCGCCGAGCGCGCCCATATCGTGCAGCAGGAAATCAGAGTACGGATGGTAGGTCTTGCGATCGAGCGCGGCGATCGGATTCGATCCCGTGCGCTGCGTGGCCGTGTGGCAAGCCGTGCAGCCGATGCGCTCGAACGTCGCCTCGCCGTCGTTCACGTCGCGCGTTTGGACCGCGCGCGGCGGCGCGGCCAGCAACGACATGAAATTCGTGAGTAGGATCGGACCGGAGCCGTCATCGTTGATGCCGGGCGCCGGATTGAAGGCCAGCTCCGTGCAGTCGCCCTGGGGACAGCTCTCGTTCGGGAAATCGGGCGTGGTGATGCCCATCTCATTCAGATACGCGTCACCCGAGAACTGAAAAAGCGACGGCACCTGCGCTTTCCATCCGAACTTCCCCACGGTCTTCATGCCGGCGCGAATGTTGTCGACCATATTGACGCGTCCGGCAACGCCGTCGCGCCGCGCCGCCTGTTGCGCGGCTGCGGCGACGAAATCCGAGTCGGGCGTGGCGTCGACGAGTCCGAGACCGAACAGCGGCGTGGCCCTCCGATGCACGGTGCGATTCGCAGCCGCCGGCACGACCTCGGCTTTGAAGTTGTGCGACAAGCCATCCGCCGTACCAATGGCGTGATCCTGCATCAGCGATCCGCCGAGGGACGCGAGCGCGTCGTAGAGGCCGTTGATGCGACGCGCGAACCGCGTCACGGTTCGCGTACTGCCGCCGCCGATCGCGGGGACGCCGTGACACGCCGCGCAGGAGCGTTCGTTGAACACCGGCCCGAGGCCGTCGGCGACGGATTCCTCGTCGCTGAAATCCGCCAGCCCTGCCGCGAAATCGGCCCGCTGCGCTGCCGTCAGTCCCGCCAACGTTTCGCCCGCCGCCGGATCGGGTGCCGGCCGACCTGCCCCACTTCGCCGCTGCGCATTGACGTTCGCCGCCACCACCACGAACAACACCCCAACCACGAGCCGTTTCATACCGCCTCCTTGAACTGATGAGCACGGACTAGAGAAATGGACGTGCCACGCGGTGCTACGAGAGAGCGCCTCGGAATGTGGTGCGTAATGACCCAACGGGCGAGCAAACAAGTAGCGAAACACGCGACCAAGTGACGCGTGTTACGATGTACGCACAGATGTACATGAGGACGCATGAACCAACGAAACTCAATTGCCGAAGCGCGCAGCAACCTACCCAACCTGATTCGCGAAGCGGAAACGGGGAAAATCGTTGAGTTGACGCGGCGCGGCGAGCCGGTGGCAGTGCTCATCGGCCGGAAGCGATACGAGCAGCTGACGTCCGGCTTTCGTCCCTTCTCTGAAGTCTGGGACGAATTCACGCGTAAGTTCGCCCGCGGCGAGGTCGATATCGATCCTGACGAAATCTTCCGCGATATTCGGGATAAGGATCCCGGCAGAGATTTCAAGCTGTGAGCCTTCAATACTTGCTCGACACGAATGTCGTGTCAGAACCGCTGCAGATGAAGCCCCGCCGCGGAGTGCTTCGAAAACTGCGTTTGTACAACGGCGAAGTCGCGATCGCCTCGGTAACGTGGCATGAGTTGCAATTCGGTATGCGCCGCCTGCCGCCGTCGTTCCGCCGCACCCAGGTGCAAAGCTACATCGACCAAGTCGTTGCGATGTCAATGCCGGTCCTCGACTATGACGCGGCCGCCGCGGAGTGGCACGCGGCCGAAAGAGCGCGGCTGACGACCAAAGGACTGACACCTCCGTTTCCGGACGGCCAGATCGCAGCTATTGCGTTCGTGAATGACCTGAAGCTCGTCACGTTCAACGATGCCGATTTCAAACGGTTTGAAGGACTCGAAGTCATCAGCTGGCGCTGACTGTCAACTGAGGCCTGTATGCTCGGCAGGTGTCTGATCGAGGAATCTCTCGCTGGCTAGCCATCCTCATCGTCCTCGCCGTCTACGCATTCTTCGCGGGAGACGGCAGGTTTGACTTCCGCCGCCTCGGCACGTGGGAGGAATCGAACTACGCCAGTCTCGCGCAAGGATTTTTTCGCGGGCAGCTCAATCTCGAGCGATGGGTTAATCCGAAACTCACCGCGCTGGCGTATCCGTATGATCCGAAGGCGCGCGAAGGCATCCACTACGAGTGGGACGCGAGCTACCTCAATGGAAAGTACTACCTCTATTCGTCGCCGCTGCCTGCGCTTCTTGGCTACATGCCGCTGCGAATTCTGCGGCGTGGGTATCCTCCCGACTCCTTCGTAGCGCTCTTCTTCACGGCATGGGCGTTTCTCGCCTCGGTCGCATTCACGCGCCGCGCGCTGAAACTTGCGGGACGTCCGTTGAACATCCCCTTCCCACTCTGGGTGCTCTTCATCGGCCTCGGCAACGTGACCGCGTTCGTCCTCGTGATGGTTCACATGTACGAGATCGCCATCATCTGCGGAATGGCCATGACCGCGACGTGGGCGCTCGCGCTACTCCGGTACAACGAGTCGCCGACGACTGGCCGCGCGGTGTGGCTCAGTCTCTGGCTCGCGCTCTCGATCGCCGCACGTCCCAACCTCGGCGTGTTGCTCATCGTCACCGCGTTCGCAATCAAACGTACGAGGAAGACGATCATCGCCTTCCTCGCGCCGCTGGCCATCGTGGCCATCGCCATGCTCTGGTACAACGCCGCGCGGTTCGGCGATCCGTTCGAATTCGGCATCCGCTACCAGCTCACGCACATCGACATGGTGGGCCGGAAAGTCTGCAGCCTCTGCACGTTTCCGGAACTGGGGCGCTTCGGCAACAACGTCCAGCACTACCTCTTCGCGCCGCTGCACATTCACAGCGCGTTTCCGTTCATCGATGCGAACCCGGCGCGCGTCGATCGCGCCGTGTCGTGGCCGACGCCGAACGGAATGACCGAACAGATCATCGGCATCGCGCCGATCGCGCCTTTGATGATGGTCGGCACGCTCATCGCCATTCTTCTGGCGCTGATGCGAGGACCATCAGACATCGCCACCCGCACCGCACTGCAGGTGATGTGCGGCGCGTGGCTGATCCTGTTCGGCCTCTCGACGTGCTGGTGGATCGTGGCCCGCTACTCGCTCGATTTCATGATGTTGATGAGCGTGGCGACGGTGGTGTGCATCGAAACGATCGTGACGTCCCTTCGCGCGACCACGATTCTCATTGCACCACTCCGCGCAATCGTCGCCGTCCTCGCCTGCTACTCGATCGTCATCGCCATCCTGCTCGGCTTCGCCGGCCCAGGCGACGCATTCAAGCGCGCGAACCCGGTGATGTTCGAACGGGTGGCCGGCTGGTTCAGGTAGGCGCCTACCGCGCGCCGTCGGGCCGGACGCGGAGGAAGAACGTGCAGGCCTTGCCCGTCTTCGACTCCACCCACACCGAGCCGGCGTGCGAGACCGCGAACTCGCGCACTTTGAAGAGGCTCCGGCCCGTGCGTTCGGCGGATTGCGGGTTCCAGACGAAGCCGGGTTCGAAGATGGCCTGGCGCAACGGTTCGGGGACGACCGGGCCGTTGTCCATCACGAAAAAGAGCAGCAGCGGTTTGCCTTTGTGCTCCATCCAGCGGACGCCGACGACGACCTGGCCGCTGGGCGGAACGTAGTGCAGCGAGTTGTCCATCAGGATGCCGAGGGCGTCGACCAGCTGCTCGTGATCCTTGAAGCGTTCTTCGAGCTCCGGCACGTCGATTTGCAGCTGGATATTTTTCAGATCGGCGAACGGACCGAAGCGATTGGCGACCGAGTGGATGAGATCGACAACCCGCGGAGTCCGCGCCGCCGGCGGCGGCTCCTCGACTTCGGGCGCCATCTCCAGCGACGACAGAATCTGGTCGATGGTGGCCGCCCAATCTTCGAGCAGCGGATCGCGTTGCCGCGTACGCGACGACGCCAGCACCGACTCGCGCAACGACCGCAGCGGCGTGAAGACCGTCTCGCGTACGAACGACACGAACGACGCATGCGCCGGATTCATCGGATCGGCTTCGCGGAACATCAGCACCGCGCCCATCGCGCCGCCGGAGATCGGGACGAGCGTGTAGAGGATGTTGCGATTGCGGATCCGCAGCGCCATCGATGTCGGAACGGAGAGCTCACCGATGCGCGCTCCGCACTCCATCTCGATCTGTTTGACCGTGGCCAGATCGGATTGCGGGACGCCAAAGAGTTTCTTCGCTTCCTCGGTGACGAACTTCACCGTGCGGTCGGCGCCCAGGAGGATCGCCGGCGCGCCGGCGGCAATGATCACATTCGCGACGCTGGTGATCGCCGGCGATGCTGACTCGACCGGAAACGGCAACAGCGGCGCTTTCGGAAACGGCTCCGGCTCGGGAGCAGGTGCGGCGGCAGTTGCGGCTCCTCCGGAGCGCCGGGTGGCCGTGCTTTCCCCGACCGGGTTTGATGCGGCAGGAGGAGGCGGCGGTACCGCCGGAGGTGGGGCAGGCACCGCAGCTTTCGCAGCGGATTCCTTCGGTTTCCGCGGCTTGTCGCACTTCTCGCAAAGGATTCCCCGCGCAATCGCCGCACCACACATGAAGCACTTTTGGGCCATGAACCGATCTCTGGACTGGCGATCTTACGCCCGCTTCTTGTGCTGCTGCAACGTGATAGCGTTCGCCGCGGTTTTTGGGGAGCCGGGAGTCGGGAGTCGAAGAGGGGCGCCGAACCAGCGGGCGTTCTCCGATCTCCGACGACCGACTCCCGACTCCCCTCTCCAGGAGGTCGCATGAAACAGATCGTCGTCATCGGCGCCGGCACGATGGGAAACGGCATCGCGCACACCGCCGCGGCATCCGGCTTCGACGTCACTCTCATCGACGTCGCTGAGGCCCTTCTCGAGCGCGGCATGTCGGCGATTTCGTCGAATCTGCAGCGCGGCGTCGACAAAGGCAAGATGACCGCGGACGAAAAGCAGCAGGTCCTCGGCCGCATCCGCGCGACCAGCGATGTGAGCGCTGCGGCCAACGCGGACATCGTCATCGAAGCGATCATCGAAAGTCTCCCCGCGAAGACCGAGCTGTTCGCGAAGCTCGACTCGATCACCGACGCCGATTGCATCCTCGCGTCGAATACATCATCGATTTCGATCACGAAAATTGCCGCGGCCACGAAGCGGCCCGACAAAGTCATCGGCATGCATTTCATGAATCCCGTGCCGGTCATGACGCTCGTCGAAGTCATTCGCGGCATCGCCACCAGCGACGAGACCTACGCCCGCGTGGCCGAGCTTTCGAAGCAGATGGGCAAGACCGCCATTGAGGTCAACGACTATCCCGGCTTCATCTCCAACCGCGTGCTGATGCCGATGATCAATGAAGCGATCTTCGCGCTCTTCGAAGGTGTCGCCACACCGGAGTCGATCGACGGCGTGATGAAGCTCGGCATGAACCATCCCATGGGACCGCTCACGCTCGCCGACTTCATCGGACTCGATGTTTGTCTGGCCATTCTTCGCGTGCTCGAAGAAGGCTTCGGCGATCCGAAGTACCGTCCTTGTCCACTGCTCGTGAAAATGGTCGACGCGGGTTGGCTCGGCCGCAAGAGTGGACGCGGTTTCTACGACTATCGCAAACCCTGAAAATGCGGGGGATGACGGAGAGGCTTCACGGTGTTCTAATCGCGCACACATGCTCTGTCAGACCTGTAGTGCGTTGAATGACGACGACCGCGAGTATTGCTTCCGCTGCCAGGCGAAGCTGCTCGTGCTGTCGGGCGTGACCTCGTTCGAAGAGGACGAAGTCGAGGAGTACGACGACGAAGGCGATGTATCGCTCGACGAGCATCTGCTCGAGCGCGTGTCCGGCCTCGAAGAGATCGTCAAGCGCAGCGCCGAAACGATCCGCAGCGTCGTCGATGCCGTGCAGAAGCACGAGCGCGCCATCTTCATCAATCAAACGGGACTGCTCTCCGTCAAGGAACTGCTCGAACGGAAGAACGTCGTCTCCGCCGACGAGCTGGTCGAGCTGTGGGAATCGAAGATGGGCGAGCAGATGCTCGCTCTCGAAAAGAAGCAGCGTTTCACGGAGCGCAAAGACCGGATCATGTCGCTCTTCCGCGGCGAGCGGCGCGAGCGCTTCCTGCAGTTGCTGGCCGAGGCCGAGTCGGCGATCGATGCATTCGATCCCGATCGCGGCATCAAGGCGCTCGAAGAAGCGTTCAAACTCGATCGCGACAACTACGAGCTCTCGTTCTTCCTCGGCGAGATGTTCTTCAACGACGGCAACCTCGATCGCGCCAAGCACTACCTCGAACGCACGCTTGAAGTGCAGCCCGATCACTTCGACGCCGCTGTTTTCTACGGCGTGCTGCTGCACGAGCGGCAGGACCTCAAAGGCGCCGAGCGCTGGCTGCGCCGCGCCATCCAGATTTCGCAGGAGTCGTTCCTCCCGTACTTCTCCCTCGGCGCGATCTACGCGCGCAAAGGCAAGCTCCTTCGCGCGCAGAAGTTCCTGGAGAAGGCCATCCAGATCGAGCAGCTCCCGCAGGCGCATTACCTGCTCGGTACGATCTTCTACGACAAGGGGCAGCTCGAGCGCGCCATCAAATCGTTCCAGTCGGCGCTCAAACTCGATCCTGAATACGAAGAAGCGATCTACCACCTCGGCCTCTGCTATCTCGACCGCAACTGGAACCGCAAGGCGATCGATTGTTTCCAGGAAGCGCTGGAGCTCAATCCGAACAAGATCGAGTACCAGCAGGCCGTGAAGATTTACGAAGGCATCTCCGGCCACATTCCACTGGAAGGTCCCGCCGCCGACGAGTTCAAGCACGCCGAGGGGTTGGCAACGTCAGGCAATTACATCGAGGCGCTCGACCACTACCGCCGGGCATCGGCCATCGACCCCGAAAACACCAGCATCCTCATGCCGTACGCGTTGCTCTGCTCACACCTGGAGATGAACACCGAGGCGATCGCCGCGGCGCGCCGCGTGTTGCGTCAGCGTCCCACGGATGTCGTCGCCGCCGCCGCGTATACCACGCTCGTCGAAGCGCTTCGCGCCGAGGGCAACTTCAAGGACGCCAACCGCGCGCTCGAAGAAATGCTCCACGACTACACCTCCAACTACGCGAAGTCGATCGCGTACTACGAGAAGGCATACAACCTTGCGGAGATGGAAGAGAACCTCGACGAGGCGCTCGAATCGGCGCAACTCGCGCTCCGCTATTCGCCGAAAGAGTTGAAGCAGTTCCCGCTGGCTGCACTCGGCTGGGTCTACTTCAAGCGCCGCGATTTTAACAACGCCGTCGATTTCCTGACGAAGTCGGCCGACCTCGGTCCCACCGCAACAAATCTCATGCACCTCGGCATGGCCCTCCTCGAAAGCGGCCAGAAGGAACGCGCCCGCGCCGTCTTCCGCAAAGCGAAGAGCTTCAAAGCGAAAGGCGCCGGCCTGGAGGAGAAGATCCTCGAGCAGATCCGCTCGACGACGAAACTCATCGACCGACTCCACGCGAAACGGCGGCGGACGGCGGGCACGAAGTCGTAACTGTCATCCTGAGCCGCCGGAGGCATCTCACTGCGAAGCGGTGAGCCCCGGAGGACGGTCGAAGGACCCCCTCGTTGGTAACCCGGAAAGGGCGGCGGCTGGAGTATTCGCGCCGCTGCTAAGCTCCCGCCCGCCCCGGGTTAGCAGGAAGGGGGTCCTTCGACCGTCCTTCGCTGCATCGGCTTCGCCGACGCAAGCTGCGGCGGCTCAGGATGACACCGCGCGCTTACGGCCGGACCCCAATCTCCCCCGCCACCGCCCGCGCGTCGAAGATCTTGCCGTCTTTGATCACCGTCACCACACGGCGAACGTCGGTGATGTTCTTTGACGGATCGCCGTCGATGATGTCGAGGTCTGCCAGCTTGCCCGGCGCGATCGATCCGAGTTGATCGTCGTGCTTCATCACGATCGCCGCGCCGAGTGTGGCGATCCGCAGCACCTCGGCGGGAGGAATCCCGGCCTGAACGTACAGCTCCAGCTCGCGATGCAGTGAGAAACCGGCCAACGCGTCAGTGCCGGCCACGATGGGGATGTGGTTGTCGTACAGCGCCTTCACCATCGCCAGCACGTTGCGAAACGAGTCGCGATACGTCTCGTTCTTTCCCTCGGGCACCGGCAGCCCGCCAGTCAGGAAGCCACGCCGAACCTGCGGCGGAAGGCGATCCGCGATCAACACGTAACTGGGAGACATCGTGCCGCGCCGCGAGGTGAACATCCCTTCGAAGATCGACACTGTCGGATCGATGACCGTTTTCTTTTCGCGCAGCAGATCAAGAAACGCCTGCACCGACGCCGACTTCAGATCGAGCGCCGCCGCACGTTCCGCGACTGCCGTGAAGCGCACCGGCGTGCGCGTGTCGGCGACGTCCGGCCAGAAATTGAGAAAGAGAAAATTCGTGTGCTGAATCTCGTCATAACCCGCCCGCACCGCTTCCTCGGCGCGCATGAATGCGGGTATGTGACCGCTCACGCGCAGGCCGTGCGCGTGCGCGGCAGCAGTAATCACAGGCACCAGCTCCGGCTTCACCGAGCTGTAGATCTTGATCTGCTCGTAGCCGAGCTTCGCGTAATTGTCGACGGCAGCGCGAGCTTGTTCATCCGTATCGACCAGCACCTTCGTCGGTCCCGCGAACTTCCCCGGCCCGTCGATGATGCCGGCCATGATGACGCGTGGTCCGATCGCCGCGCCGCTGTCCCACTTCTTGCGCAGATCGAGCAGGAAATCCGTGTCATTGGCCATGTCGCGCACCGACGTCACGCCGTTGGCGATGTCCAGCATCCCGTCGTCGTCCGAGTTGTGCGTGTGCATGTCCCAGAGGCCGGGGATGACCATGCGATTCTGCGCATCGATGCGCTCGAATCCGTCGGGAGCGGCGCCCCCGATGCTCTCGATGCGATTGCCGCGGATGACGATCGTCGTCCCCGGCGTCGTCGTCATCGTGGCGGGATCGAACAGCCGCGCGTTGGTGATGACGATGCCGCCGCCCGGGGGCGTATGGGTCAGGCGCGTCGCGGCCGCGGAGACCGCTTCGTCGCGCCATTTGTCCTGCGCCTGCAGCAGTTGCGGGATGACGGAATCCCAACCATCCGCGATCACGGACGACCACGATGACGCCGACGCGAACAGCTCGTGCCGGTCGTCGAGCCACACCGGCGACGGAGTAAATCCGAGTCCGCTGATCTCGTAGCAGGTGACGTGCTGCGATTTGCCGCCCGCGGAAACAGTCAACTCGCCAACCCGCCGAATCGATGCCTCGCCCGCCGGCAGCAGCGCCATCTTCTGATTCGGCGCCGCCAGCAGCGCCCGCGCCAGCACTGCCGTCTCCTCGGGCGGCCCGTACATCGAAACGTAGAACGCGTTCGACGCCGCACTCCCCTTCTCCGCACCGTTCGACCACGCGCCATTCGCGAACGTCTCGCTCACCGGCGCTTTGAAGTAATCGTTGCCGTCCGTCTTCAACGACGTGGTGACCGACTTCGCATCGACGGTCATCACCGTATGCGTTTTCGGTCCGCGCCCTCGGTCGTTGAATTCGAAGTCCACAGTCCGTGTGCCGCCGCTCGTCGTCACCGTCTCCTGGCCAGCGCGATGTCCGCCGAGGATGAACGCGCGCGTTTGGGGCGGCGTTGTCTGAGCGCAAGCGGCAAGCGTGACGGCGAGGAGAGCGAGATTTCGAATTCGCATGCGCTGAGTTTACGATCTCCCGGCCGGAACGACTCCGCGGCCGAGTCCCCGTTCTGCGAGCAGTCGCCGGCAGTGTTCGCCCTGTTCGGCGAGAACCTCAAAGAGCAATCCCTGCAGGCAAACGTTGGACGACGGATGCTGAAGAACGGCCTCGGGCGTGATGCCGAACTCGATTCCTTCGCTCTCGAGCAGCCGTTCGACGACCTTCGCCTCCGCGACATTCGCCGCGATGAAAATGGCTTCCCTCATCGGCATATCGTAACGGCGGCAACCGCTACAATCCCTCTCCCCATGCCGCGCACGCCGGTAACGGTCCTGATCCACACGCTCGACGAAATCGAGAACATCGAAGCGTGCATCCGCTCCGTCGATTGGGCCGACGAAATCTATCTGCTCGATTCGTTCTCCAAAGACGGAACGATCGAATTGGTTCGCGACAAGTTCCCCCGAGTCCGCATCGAACAGCGCGAATACCTCGGCGCAGCGTCGCAGAAGAACTACGGCATCGACCGCGCCACGCACGACTGGATCTTCGTCATCGATGCCGATGAGCGCGTCACGCCGAAGCTGCGCGACGAAATGCTCCGCACACTGGAAGGACCGCTCGACGTGTGGGCGTACTCCGTCGGCCGCCTCAACTTCATGCTCGGCAAACCGGTCCGCTTCTCCGGCCTGCAGCGCGACCGCGTCACGCGCCTCTTCCACAAACTCCACGCCCGCTATCCGAACAAACGCGTTCACGCCGACCTGCTCGTCGACGGCGCCACCGGCCGCCTGAACGCGAAGATGGACCACTACTACATCCGCACCTTCGATCACATGATCGCCAAGATGACGCGCTATGCGAACTGGGGCGCCGCGCAGATGTACATCGACGGCAAGACCACAAACCTCTTCGGCATCCTAGGCCACCCCATCGCCAAATTCGTCCGCGACTTCCTCATCAACCTCGGCTTCCTCGACGGCACGCGCGGCCTGATCTCCGTCGGCATGCACGTCTACTACACGTTCCTGAAGTACGCGAAGCTATGGGAGCTGACGCAGCTCAAACGAATGGGCAAACAGGTTCCCCTACCGAAACTCGACGAGGGCGAAGGGCGGTGGGAGCTGCCGTGGGTGAAAACCAATACCTGACGGAGCGACGACTCCCCGGCTACGGTTTGAGCGCCTTGCTGAAGGTTTGAAAGGCATCGACGGCTCTCCAGCTTGCGGCGAGAAAGAATCCGATCGATGCGAATCCGCATAACAACGTAGCGCCGAACATCCAATTGGACGATCTATGCCAGGACCTGCTGCTCAGACAGTTGGTCAGAAAAATCGTTCCATAGGCAAAGACCGTGATGAACGTTCCATAGATGAACAGCTGCAGCGCCGGCACAAAAAGAGGGACGCTCGCCGGTGAGAACGTCTTGTTATCCAGAAGATGTGCGATAAACGAAAGGAAGGCGATGGTTGCACCGCCGTTCATCGTCAGTAACGCCTTGAGGGCAGACTGCCCACTACTTACGACCGTTTCATATTTTTTCTCGTGACCGACTTCCGTTGTCTCGTAATGCCCGAGTTCCGCGATGGTTCCATCCTCTGACATGACAATCCCTCACAAAGGAGTGTTCCGGCATTGCTTTTTCCATACCCCATCGTTGAAGGGTTGGATGGCGTCGAATCCAGGGAGGGTCGACGCTTTATCATTCAACGCGATGACGAAGGTTGAAGCTCTCAAAAGCGCCGTCCAGTGTCTGACCGCCGAAGAACTGACAGCTTTTCGCGTGTGGTTGGCTGAGTACGACTGGCAAGTTTGGGATCGTCAAATCGAGAGTGATTCGAAGTCCGGCAAATTTGCCGCGTTAGCGGCCGAAGCGCTGGCGGAGTTTGAACGCGGCGAAACCACAGAGCTTTGAGTCACCCTTCTGAGGAGCGAACGCCTCTTTCACGCGGAGGCGCGGAGGCGCGGAGAAAACCAGCTCCGCGTCTCCGCGCCTCCGCGTGAAAGCCTTCTGTGATCAGCGCGGACGCTTCGGCTTCCGCGCCGCGCGCATCGCTTCCGCCACTTCGATCGGGACGTTCCTTTGTTCCAGATCGATCTCGTTGAACGCGATGCCGCCTTCGAACTTCCACTGGTGTTTTGGGCGGTAGACGCCGATGTCGTGGACTCTGGAGCCGACGACGAAGCGGAGGGCGCCGCGGCGGTAGTCGAAGGCGCGGCCGTTGCGAGTGTGGATGGCGGCGTCGATGCGGTAGGTGCCGGCCACGAGGTCGAGCGCAGGCATGATGAAGCGGACGCGCCCGTTCGTCTCGATCCGTTCCGGTATCAGGCCTTCCAGGTCGGTGTTCGTGCCGTAAACGCATGCGCCGTCGGCGTGGTAGATGCCGATGCCGATGACGAACTCGTCTTGCGGCACGCGGACGGTGACATCCATCTCGATCGCGACCGGAGTTCCGGGCCCGAGGGCGACCAGATCGTTGCCTCGGTTATCGATGAGGGCGACGCGCGACAACACCAATTCGCCGGAGCCCCATCGCTCCTCTTCGTTTGGATCGTCTCGCGGTGCCTCGGGTTCAGCAGCCGCAACGCGCGCCGGCGCGGTTTGCGTCGACGACACGGCTTGCAGATAGGCATCGACGACGCGGACCGGATCGCCGATCGTTTCGGGTTCGCCGTGATCGAGCCAGAGCGCGCGGTCGCAGAGATTGCGGACTTGGTCGAGTTGGTGCGTGACGAAGACCAGCGTCACGCCGCGATACTTCATCTCCTGAATTTTCGCGACGCACTTCGCGGAAAACTCCTCGTCGCCGACGGAGAGCACCTCGTCGATCAACAGGACGTCGGGATCGACGTGGACGGCGACTGCGAATCCAAGTCTCACGTACATGCCCGAGGAGTAGGTTTTCACCGGCTGATCGATGAACTCGGCGATGCCGGAGAAGGCGACGATCTGATCGAAGCGGGCGTCGATCTCCTTGCGCGAGAGCCCGAGCATGATGCCGTTGATGTAGATGTTTTCGCGGCCGGTGATCTCGGGATGAAATCCGGCGCCGAGCTCGATCAACGCGGCCACGCGGCCGTTCACGCGCACGCTGCCGCTGGTCGGCTTGAGGATGCCGGAGATGAGCTTGAGCAGCGTCGATTTGCCGGAGCCGTTGCGGCCGATGATGCCGAACGCTTCGCCGCGATCGACGGCAAAGGAGACGTCGCGCACGGCCTCCACGCTCGTCTCCGGAGTCAGCGCCAGATCGCGTTTCAGCAGCGCGCTCTTTAGCGTCGCGAACTGCGAGCCGCGTCCCCACAGCCGGTACGACTTGCAGACATTCGTGAGCGCGATGGCGTAGTCGGTCATCGCTAGATCGCCTCCGCCAGCGTGTCGCGCAGCCTGCCGAAGACCGCGATGCCCATCGCCACCGACACGAATGCGTACGCGATCATCAGCAGCGTGTCGGCGAGGCCGGGGACGTGGCCGAAGAAGAGCACGTCCTGGTACGAGACGACGAACGGCGTCATCGGATTCAGCCGAAGCAGCGCCCGAAAGGGACGCGAGGGCACTTTGTCGATGAGGTAGAGGATCGGCGTGACGAAAAAGCCGAGCTGCATCAGGTTCGTGAGGATGTCACGCAGGTCGCGGAAGAGCACCGACATCGAGGCCACGGTCATGGCGATGCCGGCCACGAAGAGCGTTTGCAGAATCATCAGGAATGGGACGAGGAGGATCGTGGCGCGGATGGCGATGTCGCCATGGAGCGCGAAACCAACCGTGGCGAGCAGCAGGATCGGCATCGCAAGTACGAAGTGCACCAGATGCGAGGCCACCGTGACCAGCGGCAGCGCCTCCGCCGGGAACATGACCTTCTTGATGAGGCCCGCGTTCGACGAGATCGCCGTCGTCGATTCGAGAACTGCGGCGGAGAAGAATGTCCACGGCAGAATCCCGGCGAAGAGAAACAGCGGATACGGTTTGATCACATTCGACGGAAAGAAGAATGTGAAGACGACGGTGTAGACCGTGAGCAGCAGCAGCGGATTGGCCAGCGACCAAAAAAATCCGAGGATCGAGCCGCGGTAACGCGCCTTCAGATCGCGCGCCGTGAGCGCCGCGATGAGCTGGCGATATCGATAGAGGTTGCGGAGCTCTTCCACCGCGCGGAGTGTAGCGTGACCCGCGGCGTTGTTTGCCGTGCTGTCATCCTGAGAGGCTGTGACGTAATCGCGATCGGAACGCGATTGTAGGTTCGGCATTCACTGCGTGGAAAGTTCTCTGGATTGCGCTTGGTGGGAGCGAAGGCGATCGTTTCGTGTGATCCACTGATCGAGCGGCTGTTCGCCTTCGTTTCC
>JAFAOU010000027.1 GCA_019247495.1 Acidobacteriota bacterium | reverse complement strand
TACGCGCTGCGCTTCCCGCGTATCGCCCACCTGCGCGACGACAAGACGGTCGATCAGATCTCCACGATCGACGAAGTTCGCCGCATCTACGAAGGACAGTTGAAGAGGGAAGCGGGGAGCAAGTAGGTCGGCGCTGATGCTGCGCACGGCGGCGTAGACTGCCGCAATGATCAGGCGCTCCTCCGCAATTCTCACGGTCGCCCTTCTCGCATTCGCGGCATCTTCCAGCGCGCAGGTGAACTCCGTTGCGCTGCCGGCGCCTGCGAACCTCGGTTTCGAGGAGGGTGTTACCGGGAAGGCCCCGCCGGGATGGGCAACGCCGACCGGCGGGTTTGCTGCGCGTACGGTCGAAGGAGGCGCGTCCGGAAAGGCCGCACTGCTGGCGTCGATTGCCCGAGCGACGACTGCCGCTCCGTTCGGCAATCTGATGCAGTCGGTCGATGCGGCGCCGTATCGCGGCAGGTGGATCCGCGTCCGCGCCAGCATCAAAGCAGGCCGCGGAACCGGCCCGCGCGCGCACTTCTGGCTGCGCATCGATCGGCCGGACGGGAAGATGGGGTTCTTCGACAACATGATGGACCACCCCGTTCGCGCTAGGGAGTGGACGCCGGTCGAGATCAATGCGGACGTTTCCGACGACGCGACGACGCTCAATTTCGGTTTACTGCTCCTCGGCGACGGCGAGGCGCTGATCGACGACGTGTCGATCGTGGCCGGCGAGAAGGTGACGACGCGAGTCGAGCCGGCGCGCGCACTCGATGCCCGCGGGCTGGCCAATCTCACGGCGTTCGCCCGCATCTTCGGCTACATCCGTCATTTCCATCCCAGCGATCAGGCCGCAGGCGCGAAGTGGGACATGGTGGCCGTTGAAGGCGTCCGCGCGATCGAGAGCGCTGCGAATCCAGCCGATCTCGCTACGAAGCTGCGCGTCATCTTCGAGCCGCTCGCGCCAACGGTTCAGATCTACGCGACAGACCAGCCGCCGGCCGCCCACCCTCTTCCTCCCCTCGCCGGCCGCGGCGACCTGCAGGTCGTCTTCTGGCGTCACACCGGTTTCGGGCAAAAGGAGGGTCAGATTTATCACAGCGAACGAGTCCGCAGGGACACACCGCGCGGCAACGTTCCTCCCGGCATACACGATCCGCGGCATCCCTTCGAAGTCGACCTCGGCGGCGGCGTCTCCGCGCGGATTCCCCTTGTGGTTTTCGCCGATGCTTCCGGCACGCTCCCAAAGAGCGCCGCGCAACCGGCTTCCGCGCCGTCGCTCGTGAAGTTCACCGGCAGCGATCGCGCCACGCGCATTGCTGACGTCGTGCTGCTCTGGAACGTCCTCGAGCACTTCTATCCCTACTTCGACGTCGTGAAAACCGACTGGCCGGGCGTTCTGCCGAAAGCGTTATCCAGCGCCGCGACCGATTCCGACGAACAGACGTTCCTTCATACGCTGCGCGCCATGATGGCCGAGCTTCAGGACGGACACGGGCAGGTTTTCCAGCCCGCGGAGCCGAGAGCGTGGTCGCTGCCTCTGCTCTTCGGCTGGATCGAAAACAAGCTCGTGGTAACGCGCGTTGCTGACGAATCGCTCGATGTTCGTCCCGGCGATCTGGTCGTGCGCATCGACGGCAAGGACGCGAAACAAGTGTTTGCCGAAGTACAGCGATTGGAGCCGGGCGCCACGCCGCAATTCAAGAACTGGGGCGCGTTGCAGCGTCTGCGGAGCGGCGGCAAAGACACCGAGGTCACGCTTGAATTGAAGAGGGTTGGTGGCGAGGAGCGAACAGTAGTCGCGCGCAGGACCAAACAGATGGACGCCGTCGACGAGATACGGCCACCGAAAATCGACGAGCTGGAGCCGCGAATCTTCTACGTCGATCTCTCACGAGTCACAGACGCCGATTTCGACCGCGTACTTCCGATGCTCACCGCCGCACAAGGCGTGATTTTCGACCTGCGCGGCTACCCGCACCTCGGCAACGGCTTTCTCGCTCACCTGATCAATGTGCCGATCCAGTCAGCGCGATGGAACGTCCCGATCATCACCCGTCCCGATCATGCGATCGACGATTACGACACCTCCGGCCGCTGGGACATCCAGCCGCGGGCGCCGCGCGTTCGCGGAAAACTCGTCTTCCTCACCGACGGCCGCGCCATCAGTTACGCCGAATCAGTCATGGGCATCATCGAGGCCTACAAGATCGCCGACATCGTCGGAGAGACGACCGCGGGAACGAACGGCAACATCAATCCGCTCGATCTTCCGGGCGGCTACCGTGTCATCTGGACCGGAATGCGCGTGCTCAAACACGACGGGTCACAGCATCACGGCGTCGGAATCCAGCCGACTGTGCGCGTCTCACCGACCTTGCAAGGCATCACCGCGGGTCGCGACGAGCAGCTCGATACGGCCATCCGAATCGTGAAGGGCGCACCGGCGGCCGGACTGCTATCCTTGCCCGCCCATGCCGTTGCAGCAGAACACGTTCATCGCGGCCCCGCCAAAGGACCTCGTGCTCGACGACGGCTTCCGTTTCCTGCACGGACAGACCATCGCACCGTTCTCGATCCGCTACGAGGCGTTCGGCGAGCTGAATAGCGACAAGTCGAACGCGATCCTGGTCTGCCACGCCCTCTCCGCCAGCGCGCATGCCGCCGGCAAATACACCGATGCGGAAAATGAGAAGCCGGGCTGGTGGGATGGACTGATCGGTTACGGCAAGGGGATCGATCTCAACAAATACTTCGTCATCTGCGCGAATATCCCCGGCTCCTGCTATGGAACGACGTCGCCGGAATCGATCGATCCGACAACCGGCAAATCGTACGGCTCGCGCTATCCGTGGCCGGCCATCGAGGACATGGTTCGTTCGCAGAAGATCCTCCTCGATCGTCTCGGCATTTCTCACCTGCGCGCGGTCGCGGGCGGCTCGCTCGGCGGCATGCAGGTGCTGATGTGGGCGGTCTGTTATCCCGACTTCATGGACTCGATCATCACCATGGCCGCCGGCGCGGCGGTGCCGGTGCAGGGAATCGCCTGGCACGTCATCGGGCGCAAGATGATCGAGAGCGACGCCCGTTTCAACGGCGGCGATTACTACGACATCCATGAGCCGCTGCGCGGTCTGCAGATCGCGCGCATGGTCGGCCACATGACCTATCTCTCCCCGAAGTCACTGCAGTCGAAATTCGGACGCCGCCGCCGCGGGGACACGCGCCAGTTCGAGATCGATTCGTACTTTGAATACCAGGGCCGCAAGTTCGCTGCGCAGTACGACGCGAATTCGTACATCCGCGTCCAGGCGGCCATGGATGAGATGGACCTCGAAGAACAGCACGGATCATTGCAGCAGGCCTTCGCGAAATGGCGCGGCCGCACGCTTCTCGTCTCATTCGACACCGATTGGCTTTTCCCCGTCAGTGAGGTCGAGCGAGTGGAAGCGGCAATGATCGCGAACGCCACACCCGTCCAGCACGAACGGATTTCATCGCCGAACGGCCACGACACGTTTTTGATCGACTACGACTTGATCACGGAGTCGGTGCGGACATTTCTGTCAGCAAAGGCTTGATCACCACAAAGACACAAAGGACACGAAGAAAGGCCTTTGTGCTCTTTGTGCCTTCGTGGTGAAACGCCTCTACTTCCACGCCGCTTCGAAATCACGAAGCCGCTGTTCCAGCCTCAATTCGATTCGCGCTTTCGTGTTCGCGGCGACGAACGTCTTGCACGTCGATGACGCTGTATCCACACACGCAGTCGCCATCTTCGAATAGTCGTGATTCGACCAGAGCGACTCGCCCTCGGCGAACGAGTATTCGAGGCTGTTGCGGGCTAGGCGTTTCAGCGTCGCGTAGTCGAGACCTTGCTCCTGCACGGCACGCATGTACTGGTTGGTCATGTCGTCGCGTGAAACGCCAGGATCGTCCGTGGCCAGCGTCACCGGGACGCCGGCGGCGAGGTAGTAGCGGAGCGGATGCGCCTTGCCGGAGACGCCAAGGATCACGTCGTTGCTGGTGAGGCAAACTTCGACGGCGACTCCGCGCGAGGCCATGGTCTTCAGCAGTCCGGCCGCATCATCTTCATACGTCAGATCGACGCCGTGGCCGATGCGTTCCGCGTGGGCGATCATCACCGAGTCGCGTATGTGGTCGCGCAGACCCTCGGGCTCGACGAGCCCCGGCACGAGCTCGCCGGCGTGCGTGGAGAGGTGAATCTTCGGATAGAGCTTGTGGAAAAACGCGAACATCGCCATTTGATCGTCGAAGTCATGCATCGAGATGTAGCTGTCCTCAGGCATGACCGGATTGAGGCCGGCCACGCGCGGATCGGCGCTGGCAAGTTCGTAGCCGACCACCATCTCGGCGAAGAGCTGCTGCAGCGGCACGCCGCGATGCAACTCGTAGATGTAGCGCACCGTGGAGTCACATCCCGGCTGCGCGTTCGCGGTGCCGCAATGGAGGTTGTCGCGCATGTAGGCTTCGGCGCGGTCGATCACCGCGCGCGACGATGTGATGATCGGCGGCACCAGCCCGCTCTGCATCATCGCCGTACGCATTTCGGAGAAGGACTGACCCGGCTTGACGACTTTCAGGAGGTCGCGGGCGCTGCCGAAATCGGGGGCGAAGATCGTTTCGAGGTAATCAACGTTCTCAGTGGCCAGCCGCCACACGTCCTGGGTGAGCATTTCCGGAACGTGTGTTTTGGAAACCGCGCTGAACTTGCCGAACGTGTTGAAGAAGTGATCGTGACCTGATTCAGCGCCCGCGCGGAACTGCCGCATCGACAGTGCATCGAGCATCTCGCCGTAGAGCGATGAGTAGGGCTGGAAGACGGTGGCCGCCGGAACGATCGGAGACGTCGTCGGTAGAGTCGCCGCGGCCGGTTGCGGCGGAGGGCATTGCGTAATGGCGAGCTTCACGGAATCGAGGCACATTCCATCGTCAGCGGCGTACTTGAGGTAGTACTCGGCGTAGACGGATCCGGAGAGGTGATTGTGCAGGTCGCCGCCCTTCGGCATCGCCTGCAGGACCTGGCGCAGCATGACGCGGTCAGAAACGTTGAGCGCGGGCTGCGCGAATGCGGATGCGGCAGCGAAGAGCGACAGCGCGGCGAAGCAGCGCTGGGCGCGCGAAGAGACGTTCGTCATGGATGGACCTCCGTAACCGTGAGTTTAGCGCGGAGGAGTAGCGCGTCAATACACGCTGCTAAATCGGAGTAAATTCAGAGTAAATGAAAATTGAATGACTGCCGATTTAGCAAATCAAATGCGTGCCGTTATTCATTCGCGGCATTGGGCATCGCCGCAATCGGCGCGCGGTAGCCGCAGTCCGCGTTGTTGCAGTATTCGATGTGGCCCTCGCGCTTCGTTTCCTTCTCCAGGAGGTACGGCGCCGCGCATTTCGGACACGGACGCGGAACGGGACGGTTGTTCAGCGCGAAGTCGCACTTCGGGTAGCGCGAGCAGGAGAAGAAGACGCCGCGGCGCGAACGGCGCTCGACCAACTCACCCTCGTTGCAGTTCGGACATTTGACGCCGGTCGGCTTCGGAGGCGTGCCTTTGCCGCCGCCGATCTTGCGGATGGTCTTGCAGTCGGGATAGCCGGAGCAGGAGAAGAACGGACCGTAGCGCCCGGACTTGAGCACCATCTCCTTGCCGCAGTTTTCGCAGGGCGGCTGCGGCTCGGTCGGGATGTCGGCCTTGAGCAGGCGCGGATCCTTCGTGTTCTTGCAGTCGGGGTATCCGGTGCAGGCGTAGAACTGGCCAAAGCGCGAGCGCTTGAGCTGCATCGGCTTGCCGCATTTGTCGCAGATGATCGTCTCGCCCTCGGGCTGTTCGGCGACGTCGCCGCGCGCGGTTTCCTTCGTGTTTTTGCACTCGGGATAATTCGAGCAAGCCAGGAACTCGCCGAAGCGGCCGAACTTGATCGCCATCGGTGAGCCGCACTTCTCACACACCTCGTCGGTCTCGACGCCGGTGCGTTTCACTTCCACCATCTCTTTGCCGGCGCGCGCTAAGTCCTTGTTGAACTTGACGCTAAAGTCGCGCATGGCCTCGTGCCACTCGACCTGACCCTCTTCGATTTCGTCGAGCTTCTGCTCGAGGTCGGCCGTGTAGCCCTCGTCGATGATGTCGCCGAAGGACTGCTTGAGGAGCTTCGTGACCAGCATGCCGAGCTGCGTCGGAAAGAACTTGCCGTCCGACTTGTAGGTGTAATCGCGAGTCTGGATCGTGGTCATGATCGAGCCGTACGTCGACGGACGTCCGATGCCGTTCTCTTCCAGCGCCTTGACCAGCGTCGCTTCCGTGTAGCGCGGCGGCGGCTGGGTGAAGTTCTGGCGCGTGTCGAGGTTGATGAGCGACAACGCGTCGCCTTCGTTCATCGCCGGCAGCGCTTTGCTGTCGTCCGGTTTCTCCTCATCGTCCTCGGCGCCTTCTACGGACGCGTCGCGGAAGACCGCCAGGAAGCCGGGGAACTTCAGGACTTCACCCGAGGCGCGAAGGGTGTAGGCGGCGTTGCGGATGTCGACGTCAGTGACGTCGAAGAGCGCCGGCTTCATCTGCGATGCGACGAAGCGATCCCAGATCAATTTGTAGAGGTTGTACTCCTCGCGGGTGAGGTGGTCCTTGATCTTCTCCGGATCGAATTCGAGCGACGTGGGGCGGACGGCCTCGTGGGCCTCCTGCGCCTGTGCAGCTTTCTTGACACGATAAACGTTTGGCTTTTCCGGGAGAATATCAGCACCGTATTTCGCGCCGATATATTCTCTGACTTCGGCGATGGCATCGTCGCTGATGCGTACCGAGTCGGTGCGCATGTAGGTGATCAGACCGACGTGACCGAACGAGCCGAGCTCTTTACCTTCGTAGAGCTTCTGCGCGATCTGCATGGTCCGCTTCACGGGGTACTTGAAGCGGTTATACGCGGTGCGCTGCAGCGTGGAAGTGATGAACGGCGCCGCGGCAGACTGCTTCTTTTCTTTCCGCGCCACCGACTCGACGACGTAGCTGCCGGACTTGAGCACGGCCTCGATGGCGCGGGCTTGCTCTTCGTTCGTGACGTCGGCTTTCTTGCCGTCGATCTTCGTGAGTTTGGCGATGAACTGCGGCGGCACTCCGGCCGCGAGTTTCGCGGCGAACGTCCAGTACTCCTCGGGGACGAACGCTTTGATCGCTTCCTCGCGGTCGACGATCATCTTCATCGCCACCGACTGCACGCGGCCGGCGGAGAGACCGCGGCGAACCTTATCCCACAGCAACGGAGAGAGCTTGTAGCCGACCAGGCGGTCGAGCACGCGCCGGGCCTGCTGCGCGTTCACCTTGTTCATGTCGATCTCGCCCGGCTGATCGATGGCCTTGCGGACCGCGTTCTTCGTGATCTCGTGAAAGAGGATGCGGCGGACCTTCTTCGAATCGCCGCCGAGAAGGTTCATCACGTGCCAGCCGATCGCTTCTCCCTCGCGATCAGGGTCGGAAGCGATGTAGACGATGCTGGCCTTTTTTGCGGCCGCACGCAGCTCGGCGACCACTTTCTCTTTGCCTTCGAGGACCTCGTAGGTGGGCTCGAAGGTGGCTTCATCGACGCCGAGGTCGCTCTTCGGAAGGTCGCGAACGTGACCGACGGAAGCTTTGACGACGTAGTCGCTGCCGATGAATTTGTTGATCGTCTTCGCTTTCGCGGGAGACTCGACGATGACGAGGTTTTTGGCCATTGCGGAACGCCCAACCTTCCACGCCGACGCCGGAATTCCTCGCGCGTGCGTGAGGCACGCGCGTACGCGGGGCGCCGGATTGATCGAACGGCGGACGATAGCACTGCGACGTCAGGAAGGCCAAAAATGCTACTGGCTGTGGAGTTTGGCGCGAACTACGAATCGTCTTCTTCGTCGTCTCCGCCGCCGGCAGCCTTGTACTTTTTCGTCTTGTTGTAGAGCGTCTTGTACGAGATGCCCAGGATCTCGGCGGTCTTGCGGCGATCGCCGTCGGTCATCTGGAGCGTCTCTTCGATGACGATGCGCTCCACCTCTTCCATCGGCTGGCCGAGCGGGATCATGACGCCGTCGCGCGTCCTGCGTCTGCGTGCGCCGAGGAGCTTGTCGGGGAGACATTCGACGGTGAGGCTGGGGCCGCGGGCCATGATGAACGCGCGATTGATCACGTTGCGCAGCTCGCGGACGTTGCCCGGCCATTCGTACTGCTGCAGCGCCTCGATGAAGTCGGCCTCGATGTTCTCGACCTTCTTCTCTTCTGTTTCATTCAACTTCTGCAGGAAAAAGTGCGAGAAGAGCGGGATGTCTTCGAGCCGCTCGCGCAGTGGTGGAACTTCGATCGGGAAGACGTTCAACCGGTAGTAGAGGTCCTCGCGCATCTTGCCGTCGACGATCGCCTTCTGCGGATCGCGATTCGATGCGGCGATGACACGCGCTTCGATGTAGATCTCTTCGTTGCCGCCAACGCGGCGGAACTTCCCTTCTTCGAGCACGCGCAGCAGCTTGACCTGCAGCTCGATCGGCATCTCCGTGATTTCGTCGAGGAACACCGTGCCGCCCTTGGCCACTTCGAAGTAGCCCTCGCGGCGTTTGATGGCGTTCGTGAACGCGCCCTTCTCGTGGCCGAAGATCTCAGACTCGATCAGCGTCGGCGAGATTGCGCCGCAGTTGAAGGCGATGAAGGGCTTGAGGCGCCGGCGCGATAGCGAATGGATCGTGTTCGCGACGACTTCCTTGCCCGAGCCCGACTCGCCGACGATGAAGACGTTCGCGTCGGTGTTCGCGACCATCTCGATCTCTTCGAAGAGCTTCTGCATCCGCGGCGATTTGCCGACCAGATGGCCGAGCGCGCCCATCTTCTGCAGCTGACGGCGAAGCTCGAGGATCTCCTGCTTCATCATCTGTTTGTCTTCGACAGACTTGAGGATGACCTGCAGGCGGGGGAGATCGACCGGCTTGGTGACGTAATCTTCGGCGCCGACCTTGAGTGCCTTGACGGCCGAGTCGACCGTGGCGTGGCCGGTGAGGATCACGACGGAGACGTCGGGATACGTTTCTTTGATGCGGTGCAGCAGATCGAGGCCGGAGCCGTCCGGGAGTTTGAGGTCGACGATGGCGACGTCCGGGACCATCTTCGAAACGGAGTTCCAACCGGCTTTTACGGTGTCGGCGACTTCCGCTTCGTAGCCCCACTCCTCGACGACGTCGGCCATGCCGGCGCTCGTAGCGCGGTCGTCATCAACGATCAGCACTTTTTTCATTTATTCACCTGGGAAAGACAACTTGATCGAGACCTTATCACGTTCGTCCAGAGCGTTGAGTTCACCGCCGTACGTTTCAGCGATGAGCCGCGCGGCGGCAAGCGAGAGGTCCGCGTTGCCGAGCGCATCCGTGTAGTAGAACTTGAAGATCTTCGTGATTTCGAAGTCCGGCGACGACGGTTTGCCGGTTACTGCAACAGTGAAACGGCCCGGCGTTCGTTCGACTGCAGCGCTGCGGCCGCTCTCGTCCAATACGTGCGACGTGCCTTCGAAAAACATCTTGAGCGCCTGACGAATTCTGGAATCATGGCCGCGAATTTTGAACGAACCGCTGGCGCCGGCCAGCTCGTACGTTGCGAGGGCCGCGGCCTCGGCGCACAGGGGGCAAAGGTCAAGATCCACCGGCCCATCGTCATCTTTCGGCGGCGTGGAGAGTACGAAGAAGGTGTCGAAGATCTTCGCCATCCGCCGCAGCTCCTGCTCGATTGCTTTGGAGTACGCGTTGACCTTTTCGTCCTCGCCGCCGGTAAGTTTGGCCACACGCATCCGCAGCAGCTCGAGATTGAGCACGGCGACATTCAACGGCGTCTTGAGATCGTGCGCCGTGTCGCTGCTGCGACGAAAGTTCGTCGACGCGAAGTGGTCGAGCCAGGATTCCATGTTGGACGAAACGTCGCGCAAAGCGATGCAAGCTTAGCGCCTTGACGCGGGTGATTTCGACCGTTTAGTGCTCGCGGCCGATGCCGATCATGGCCACCGACTCTTCGAGCCGCGCTTCGACGCGGTTGAACTCGGGATCGTGCGATGAGAGGTACTGCAGCTCTTTCTCGGCGGCGATGCGCTCCGCTTCGGCGGCGGCGGGATCGATCTCGCTGGCCAGCACGCCGCGCTCTGCGAGCACGATCACGCGATCCGGCAGCACCTCGGCGAAACCCCACGAGAGCACCATGCGATGCACGGTGGTGCCGACGCGGTAGCGCATCTGACCGATCCTCAGCGTCGTGAGCAGGGGAGTGTGGCCGGGCAGCACACCGATCTCACCGTCGCTCGCCGGCAGCACGACTTCATCGACTTCGATGTCGATGATCTTCCGCTCGCGCGTGACGACGGTGAGATTGATCTTGGTCGGAAGTGCGTCGGCCATCCGATTTCCTTACGCCGCTTCTTTCTTCATCTGCTCGGCGCGTTCGAGCACCTGCTCGATCGTGCCCATGAGCAGGAAGGCCTGCTCGGGGATGTCGTCGTGTTTCCCTTCGACGATTTCGCGGAAGCCTTTGATCGTGTCGGCGATCTTGACGTACTGGCCCTTGATGCCGGTGAACTGCTCGGCAACGTGGAAGGGCTGCGAGAGGAATCGCTGAATCTTGCGGGCGCGGTTGACGATGATGCGGTCTTCTTCGGAAAGCTCGTCGATGCCGAGGATGGCGATGATGTCCTGCAGGTCCTTGTACTTCTGGAGGACGGCCTGCACGGCGCGGGCAGTGTTGTAGTGCTCATCGCCGAGAATGCGCGGATCGAGAATCTTGGAAGTCGATGCGAGCGGATCGACGGCGGGGTAGATGCCGAGCTCCGCGATCTGGCGCGATAGAACCGAGGTGGCATCGAGGTGGGCGAATGCCGTGGCCGGCGCAGGATCGGTAAGGTCGTCGGCGGGAACGTAGATGGCCTGCACCGAGGTGATCGAACCGCGCTTGGTCGACGTGATGCGCTCCTGCAGCTCACCCATTTCCGTGGCGAGGTTCGGCTGATAACCGACGGCGCTCGGCATACGTCCAAGCAGTGCGGAAACCTCGGAGCCGGCCTGCGTGAATCGGAAGATGTTGTCGATGAAGAGCAGCACGTCCTGACCTTCGGCGTCGCGGAAATGTTCGGCGACGGTGAGGCCGGTCAGTCCGACGCGAAGTCGCGCACCCGGCGGCTCAGTCATCTGGCCGTAGATCAGCGCGGCTTTCGACTTCGACGGATCGCCCGGGACGATGACGCCGGTCTCCGCGAATTCGAGCCAGAGGTCGTTCCCCTCGCGTGTCCGCTCGCCAACGCCGGCGAAAACGGAGAAGCCGCCGTGCTCTTTGGCGACGTTGTTGATCAGCTCCATGATCAGAACGGTCTTGCCGACACCGGCGCCGCCGAACAGGCCGGTCTTGCCGCCCTTTGTGTACGGCTCGAGGAGGTCGATGACCTTGATGCCGGTCTCGAACATCTCGATGTTCGTCGACTGCTCGTCGAAGCGCGGTGGCTGGCGGTGGATCGAGAGCGTGCTCTCGGAATTGACGGGACCCTTGCTGTCGACCGGCTCGCCGAGGACGTTGAGGATACGGCCGAGAGTCTCGCGTCCCACCGGAATCATGATCGGGCCGCCGGTGTCGATCGCTTTCATGCCGCGGACCATGCCGTCCGTCGGCTTCATGGCGATGCAGCGCACCTGGTTCTCGCCGATATGGTTCGCCACTTCGGCGACAACGTCGATCGGAACCTTGCCGAATTCGCCGTTGTCGACGACGCGGATGGCGTTGTAGATCGCCGGCAGATGGCCGTCTTCGAATTCGATGTCGAGCGCTGGCCCGATGACTTGGATCACTTTGCCGACGTTCTGCGTCTTGGTTTCTTCGTTTGCCATGTGTTCTCCGTTGTCTATTGCGCGGCGGACGCGCCCGAGACAATCTCGATGATCTCTTTGGTGATGGCCGCCTGACGGATGCGGTTGTAGGTCAGCGTCAGGAAATTGATCATGTCCGACGCGTTCTTGGTGGCCGCTTCCATGGCCGTCATGCGCGCTCCCTGTTCGGCCGCGGCCGATTCGAGAAGAACGCGGTAAAGCTGAAACTCGATGTGCTTCGGCAAGAGGTCAGAAAGAATCTGCTCCGGACCCGGCTCGTAGAGGTAGTCGATCGACGTCTGGTTGGGAGTGGCGTCGAACTCCGACACGATTGGAAGCAGCCGCTCGGCGCGCACGTGTTGCGCGATGAGCGATTTGAACTCGTTGTACACGACGTAGACGCCGTCGATCTTTTCTTCGATGAAGTCTTTGATCAGACCGTCGGCGATCCGGCGCGCCACTTCGATCGAGAGCGCCTGTGCCACGAATACGTTCTCGCGGATCGGGATGGGACGGCGTTTGAAAAAGTCGCCCGCTTTGCGACCGATCGTCAGCAACTCGACACTCTCGAACGACCGCTCGCGGATGAAGTTCTGCGCCGCGCGGATGACGTTCGAGTTGAAGGCGCCGCAGAGGCCGCGGTCGGCAGTGACGACGATGACCACGACGTTGCGCTCCGGCTCCCGCGACTGCAGCAGCGGATGTGCATTGATATCGACGCGGGTGGCAATGGATGCGAGCACTTTGCGTAGTCCTGCGGCGTACGGCCGCGCGGCAAACATCCGCTCCTGCGCGCGGCGCAGCTTGGCCGCGGCCACCATCTTCATGGCCTTGGTGATCTGCTGCGTGTTCTTGACGCTGCGGATCCGGCGCCGGATATCGATCGTGCTGGGCATGTGTGATTACGCCGCGAGGGCTTTCGGATTGTCTTTCACGTACTGCGCTTTGAATTCGGTGATGGCGTCGCGCAGGCCCGCCTCGAGGTCTGCGTCGAACTTCGGCGCGGTCTCGAGCTTGTCGAGGACGTCGCCCTTCTCATCGCTCAGATACTGGTGCAGCGCGGCTTCGAACGGGCGGACGGACGCGACGTCGAGGTTGTCGAGGAAGCCTTTGACGCCGGCGTAGACCGAGGCAGTCTGAAGGCCGACGCGCATCGGCTGATACTGCCCCTGCTTGAGGATCTCGACGAGACGGCGGCCGCGATTGAGCTGCGCCTGCGTGACCTTATCGAGGTCGGAGCCGAACTGCGCGAATGCGGCGAGCTCGCGATACTGCGCGAGGTCGAGACGCAGCGTGCCGGAAACCGTCCGCATCGAGCGAACCTGCGCCGATCCGCCGACGCGCGACACCGAGATGCCGACGTTGATGGCCGGGCGGACGCCGGAGTGGAAAAGGTCCGTCTCCAGGAAGATCTGTCCGTCCGTGATGGAGATGACGTTGGTCGGGATGTACGCGGAGACGTCGCCGGCCTGCGTCTCGATGATCGGCAGCGCGGTCAGTGAGCCGCCGCCCTTTTCATCGGCCATCTTCGAAGCGCGCTCCAGCAGGCGCGAGTGGAGGTAGAAAACGTCGCCGGGATACGCCTCGCGGCCGGGCGGACGACGGAGCAGCAGCGAAATCTCACGGTACGCCGCGGCGTGCTTGGAGAGATCGTCGTAGATGATCAGCGCGTGCTGGCCGTTGTACAAAAAGTATTCGGCCATCGCGCAGCCGCCGTACGGCGCGAGGTACTGCATCGGCGCGGGGTCAGAGGCCGAAGCATTGACGACGATGGTGTAGTCCATCGCGCCGTTTTCTTCGAGCGTGCGGACGACCTGGGCCACGGTCGATTTTTTCTGGCCGATGGCGACATAGACGCAGATGACGCTCTTGCCCTTCTGATTGATGATCGTGTCGACGGCGACGGCGGTTTTGCCGGTCTGGCGGTCGCCGATGATCAGCTCGCGCTGGCCGCGGCCGATCGGGATCATGGCGTCGACGGCTTTGAGTCCAGTCTGCAGCGGCTCTTTGACCGGCTTGCGGTCGACGACGCCGGGAGCGAGTCGCTCGATCGGGTAGAACTCGGTGGTGCTGATCGGACCTTTGCCGTCGATGGGAACGCCGAGCGGATTGACGACGCGGCCGACCAGCGCCGGGCCGACCGGAACGGACATGATCTTGCCGGTGCGCTTGACCTCGTCGCCTTCCTTGATCTCAGAGGCTTCGCCGAGGAGCACGACGCCGACGTTGTCTTCCTCGAGGTTGAGCGCGAGGCCGGAGATGTCGTGCGGGAACTGCACGAGCTCACCAGCCATGACCCGATCGAGGCCGTAGACGCGCGCGATGCCGTCGCCGACGGAGACCACGGTGCCGACTTCAGAGACATCGACGCCGCGGCCGATTCCGCTTAATTGCTGCCGAATAATCTCTGTGATTTCTTCTGCTTTCAAATCAACAGCCATAAAGTCTCCCGAAAATGCGTCACGAAATATGCGTCACGCTAATGACTCGCGGAATTTCTCGATCTTGCCGGCCACAGAGGCGTCGTACACCTCGCTGCCGATCCTGGCGACAAAGCCGCCGATGAGCTCTGGATCGACGGTGACGTCGAGGTCAACCTTCGCGCCGACTTTCTTCTCCAGCATGGCCCGCAGCTCGTCCTCTTCTTTCGATGACAGCTTGCTGGCCGAGCGGACGTCGGCAGCCACGACTCCGGTGGCGTCGCGGATCATCGTTGCCAGTCCGGCCACGATGTCGCTCAGGTCGTTGATACGGCGGTTCTGAATGAGTACGTCGAGCAGACGGACGGCGAGGTCGGACAGGCCGAGGCGCTTCGCGATTGCGGCAGTGACCTTGGTCTTCGAATCGTGTTCGATGCCGGGATTCGCGTACATCAACTGCAAGTCGCTTGATGATTTGCGGACCTGCTCGAACTGGGTCAGCTCGTCGCGAAGCGTCGCCGCTTTTTCCGGCGAGCCGGCGACGTCCATGATGGCGCGCGCGTAGGGCCTTGCGAAACGGCGGATCATGAGCGCGCCTCCGCTACTTCGCGAACGCTCTCATCAAAGAGGCGCTCGCGATCGTTGTCCGTGACTTTCTCGCGGAGGATCTGTTCCGCGCGTTGCGTGGCCAACTCGCCGGCGTATTCGGTCAGTTCGTGCCGCGCGCGCTTCAACCGGTTGTCGACTTCGTTCCGCGCCGACTGCAGAATCTTCTGCGCCTCGGCTTCCGCCGCCGCAATCAATTCTCTCTTCTGCTTCTCGCCCTCGGCCTGCGCGCGTTCCTGAATGCCGCGGACATCGTTCTCGATCTGCGTGAGCCGAGCCTGGATGTCCGCCGCGAGTTGGTCGGCTTTCGCGCGCCGGGCCTTGGCCTCCTGAGCGTCGGCCTGAATCTGCACGCGGCGGTCGACGAGCGCCTTCTTGACCGGCCCGCCGAGGAACCATCCGAGCACGCCGAAGAAGAGCAGCATGTTGGCGAGCTTCAGGATCCAGCCCGGGATGCCGAAGTAGGTCTTCGGTGCTTCGTGCTCGCCGCCGTGCCCTTCGGCCGGATGCGCCTGTTCGTGCTCGGCTTTTTCCGTTCCCTGCGCGACGTTGTTCGGCTCAGCGCCGTGAGTCTGCGCGAATGCCGCGGTCGCAGTCAGCAGTAGAAGAATGATGAGGAGTGCGCGGCGCATTAGACCGGCCTCCCGAGAATGCGCTCCGCGGCCAGGCGAGCCAGCGCTTCCGACTCGGTGACGATCTTCGCGCGCGCCGCGGCGACGTCGCCCGTCAACTTCTCATCCGCTTCGCTGATGATTCCGTTCGCGTCGTCGTGGGTTTTCGTGACCACCGTGGTGCGGTACGCGGCGGCCTCACGTCGAAATCGGTCGCGCACATCGGCGGCAGCGTGGCGGGCAGCGTGGAGGTTCTCTTCCATCTGCGTCGTTGCTTCCTGGAAGCGCAGCATCGACTGTTCGTAGATCTCGTTCGCCGAGCGCACCTCGGTTTCCCGCGCTTCGATCACCTGATTGATCGGCTGCAGGAAGAACTTGCGCACGATCAGGTAGTTCAGGATGAAAATCACCATGATCGCGAGCAGAGAGTAATCGGGCGTCAAATTGATTTGCATAGACTGTTTGGAGCCGGAAAAACGGGCACGTGAGAGCCGCGCCCAACCCCGAGGCGGCGGTTGTATACCACAAGGGAAAGAAGGTTGTCACCTCACCGGTTGTGCGTCGCGTGTCTGGGAAATCGGCTGACGAAACGTACACGCGCATCCTCGGTCGTGCCGACGATTTCTTCCGCTCCGTCGCTGAGTCGCAGCCACAGAACCTGCAATGCGGACGAGGATGTTCGCTCTGCTGCTACGGCCTCTTCGAGATCGGCTCGGGCGATGTTCCGCTGATCGCTGAAGGACTGGCGAAGATGCATCCGTCGCGGCGGAAGATGATCATTCGTCGTTCGCGGGAGATCGTGGAGTCATCGAAACATCCCGATCTTCGGGAGTGCTCGCCGCCGGAAAAAGAAGCCTTCTTCGAGCGCACGGCGTCGACGCCATGTCCGAATCTGGACGAGCGAGGCGAATGCACGATGTACGAGCATCGTCCGCTGGTCTGCCGCACGTTCGGCCTGCCGCTGCGCAATGCTGACGAGTACATCGGCGATGTCTGCGAGTTGAATTTTACGGACGCGCCGCAAGGCGATCGCGAAGCCGCCGCCTGGGACTTGCAGTGGGAAGACGCGCTCGGCGCCGAGGATGAGTACACGATCCCTGAGGCAATCGTCTTGGTGGCGCGTCTTCGCTATCCAAAAGACTTAGGCTTTTGACGCGATGTTCGTCACTAACGCCGGCTTCTTTTCGCCCATCACGCAGTTGCCCTGAAAGATCGCGCCTTCTTCGATGATCAGCGCCGGCGTGTCGATGTCGCTGTAGACCTTACCGTTGCGGTGAATTTCCACGCGCTGCGCCGCGATGATCTTGCCGACCACCGTGCCGCTGATGGCGATGCGGCCGGCGTTGATCTCGCCCTCGATCTGCGCGCTCTCGCCGACGATCAGTTCGTTCTTCGTCATGATCTTGCCGTTGAAACGGCCGTCGATGCGCATCGTGTCTTCGAATTCAAGCTCGCCGCGAAACGACGAGCCGCGATCGAGAAAGCCGTTCAATTCACCGCTCTTGTTCTTCATCTCTGCTCCCATCTTACCGTCGCCGTCCCATCAGTTCATCGACCACGCGAATGAGTTCGTCTTCACTGCCGTAGCGGATGTGAATCACTCCTCCTCGGCGTCTGCGGTCGATCTCAACTTTTGTTCGTAAAGTCCTTTGCAGTTTGTCTTCCGCGTCGCGCGTGAAGACGTCCTTCTCTTTTTCTTTCTTCTCGGCCGTCTTCGGCGAGCTCTCCGAGGCCAGCATCTCCGTCTGCCGGACGTTGAGATTCTTCCGGACCACGCGGTCGGCGAGCTGCTCCTGCTTCCTCGGCGACTCGATGGCCAGCAAGGCACGTGCGTGGCCCATCGAGAGTTGGCCGGACGCCAGCAGCTTCTTGACCGGATCGGGCAGCTTGAGCAGGCGCAGGAAGTTCGCGACGGTCGAACGCTCCTTGCCGACGCGGCGCGAAATCTCTTCCTGAGTCAATTGAAAATCGTCGTGGAGCTGGTGATACGCCATCGCCTCTTCGATCGGGTTCAGATCTTCGCGCTGGATGTTTTCGATGAGGGCGATCTGCAGCGCATCGCCCTCAGCCATCATCTCTTTGATGAGGACGGGGACAGTGGTCAGTCCCGCTTTCTGCGCCGCGCGGAAGCGGCGTTCGCCGGCAATGAGCTTGTACTTGTCGCCGGCGCGCGTGACGACGAGCGGCTGCACAATCCCATGCTCGCGGACGCTGCGAGCCAGTTCGTCGATCGACGCTTCGTTGAACGTCTTGCGCGGCTGGAAGGGATTCGGCTGAATCTGCGAGATCGGAATCTCGGCCAGCCCTTGCGTCGCGTGCGACTCGGCAGGCTCCTCCTGCCGTTGCGGGATGAGCGCGCCGAGACCGCGG
>JAFAOU010000005.1 GCA_019247495.1 Acidobacteriota bacterium | reverse complement strand
TTCTGTATGGAAGGGCCATCGCTCAAAGGATAAAAGGTACGCCGGGGATAACAGGCTGATCCTGACCAAGAGTTCACATCGACGTCAGGGTTTGGCACCTCGATGTCGGCTCATCGCATCCTGGGGCTGGAGCAGGTCCCAAGGGTTCGGCTGTTCGCCGATTAAAGCGGTACGTGAGCTGGGTTTAGAACGTCGCGAGACAGTTCGGTCCCTATCTGTTGTGGGCGGAGGAGAATTGAGTGGAGGTTTCCTTAGTACGAGAGGACCGGGAAGCACTGACCTCTAGTGTACGAGTTGTCCCGCCAGGGGCATCGCTCGGTAGCTACGTCGGGAAAGGATAATCGCTGAAAGCATATAAGCGAGAAGCCAACCACAAGATGAGTTCTCCCTGAAGACCCGTGGTAGATGACCACGTTGATAGGCTGGATGTGGAAGAGCAGCGATGCTCGTAGCTGACCAGTACTAATCGGTCGTTTGACTTGACCATAAATGCCTTGATTTGATGTTGTCTGCAGTGTGCATCCCTGCAACCCGTATTCAATGCTGTACCCGATACACCGAAATTAAGTTTCCGGTGGTCATAGAGAGAGGGTCACACCCGTTCCCATTCCGAACACGGCAGTTAAGCCTCTCATCGCCAATGATACTGCGCGGGCAACTGTGTGGGAAAGTAGGACGCCGCCGGGATAAATTTTATGAAAGGCCCTCGGGGAAACTCGAGGGCCTTTTCTTTTTTCACCATCGGCATTTGTATACTCCCGTCTGCCGATGAACCTGCCACCTCCACGCCCGCGGCTCCATCGGGCGGCGATCGCACTCGCGTTCCTCTTTCTCGCTGCCATCCACTTCGGTGTCATCGCCGGCGCGATCCGGCGCGCGGCCCACGTCGACGAAACCGAGCAACTGCAAGGCTCGATCATGCTCGCGCGCGGCGAGCGGATCTATACCGATTTTGCCGAGCACCACCCCCCTTTCTTCTTCGAGCTCTTGTCGACCTTTGCGCCTGTCAGCAGCGGCGAGGCGGCGCTCGATCTCTATCTCGTTCGCGCCCGCGCCCTGGCCGCCGTTTTCGGGACGATCGCCTTCGCGGTAGCTGCCTGGATCGTTTGGAAGGCCTCAGGCCGTGCGTACGCCGTCCTGATTTTCGTCGCGCTGATCCTGTCGCGGCCTCCGCTCTGGGGCCGCGCATTCGCGGAAGTGCGGAGCGAGCCTCCATCCCTGGCCTTGTGGTGGGCCGGCGCGGCGCTTGTTCTTCTCCCGGACAGCGGCAGCCGCAAGAATGCGATTCTTCGCGGACTCGGAATCGGACTCGTAGCGCAGGCGTGCATGTGGAATCCCAAATGGCCGGTGGCCAGCGTCGTCCTCGGAGTCATTTTTCTATTGGCGCTTCGACGCGATTCCCGCGTAATCCGCAGCAATGGGATCGCTGCTGTGATTACGGCCATCGCCGTCGCGGCGGCGGGTTTGGCGGTGATCGCGGCGACGACGGGACTTCGCAGTTTCGCCGATCACACATTCGGCTTTACCTCGGCACTCGTGCAATGGTCGCGCGCGGTTCAGGCTGTGAGTTCGCATCCCGCGTACGCGTGGGCGCACTGTCCGGCTCTCTTCCGATTGACCTATGTCGTCCCCGCTGTCGCCGTCGTGATGTTCGCCCTATGGGCGCGCCGCAATGCATTACGCGACTCTCGACTGGTCTGGTCAATCCTGGCGCTCGCGGCCGCAGCTCTGATCGAGATCCGGTTCGTCTATCCGTATCCCGCTCTTTGGATTCAGTACTTCATCCTGTGGGGCATTCTGGCGGCGATGATCATCGCGCTTGTTCCGCAAGTGTGCCTTGCGGTGATCGAACGTGTGGCGCCGGCTGCTATGGCGGCCGGAAGACCTGCGATTGTGATCGTGACAATGATCGCGCTTCTAACGGCTACGAATTCAGTTCCTGTCGACTGGAACCCTTCCGACGTCTCTCGCGTTTCGTCGCCCTACTTGCGGTCGCGCCTCGGCCCGCACGACACCGTCTGGATTGACATGACCCGCTATCCCCTCGGCGCCCGCCGAGCGAGCTACTACTGGTTCGGATTCCGCGACGTCGTTCCGGCCGCGCTTCGGTACGCGCAGACGCCGGCAGGCGCGAAGATCCTGCCGCCATTGCGGGAAGAGGATCTGCCGCCGTGCCGGCTCGAACGCGGGCTGGATCCCAACCTTCGCTTTCTCGCCGCGCGCTTGCATTACGAACGTCTTCCGATCGTCGCGGGATGTTTCGATCGCCTGCTCGCTCAAGGGCGGATTGCGCCGACGCCGTTCTCGGATGTTTACGCGGTCGTCCGTTCTGCGCCGCGATAGCATTCGGCGCATGCTCCTGGTTTCCCGCCTTACGAAATTCTTCACGCAGCTGATCAGCGAGACGAGCGGCTTATCGCTCGCCGACACGCTGTCGCTGGCCGCGCACGCTCCTCAGATTGCTGCCGACGCCGAGGCTGCGCACGCGATCCGCGAGTTTCGCGAACTCCTTGGGCGCTTTCGGGTGGACGCGGCGCCGATCGAATCGCTGCTCGATCATGACGTGGCCCACGCGTTGGCCGCTTTCTTTCGCGCCTTTCCGATTCCGTTTCGCGATGAGCACATCCACCTCACCGGCTCGCTCGACGCTGATTTCATCTGGCCGCGGCTTGCGAAGCTGCTCGACGGCCCGCAGCGTGCGCTGTACGAGTCGAAGATCGCGGAAGTGTATGGGCCGGACGCGTTGCCGATCGAAAGCGCGGCTGATGTCAATCGCCTGATCCGCCTCGGCGATGACGATCGCTTCGACCGCTATCTGAAGATCCTGTACCTCGCCAAGCTCGTGCTCACGTCGCGGAATGCGCATCGCGAGGCCGCGTATCACATGGCCAGCCGGCTGTATCGCGGCGCGAACGTCGGCTCGATCCGGCTGAAGTTCACGCTGTTTCGCGAGACCTCCGACTCCTCCGAGCAGATACCGGGGATAAACGAGCTCACAGCCGAGGATGTGATGCTCGGGCTGTACGAAGGTTTTCGAGCCTTTCAAGAAGAGGTCCCGGCGTTTCACTTCATCCTCTCTCCGAGTTTTCGCAAAGAGCCGGGGTTCTACGACGCGACGCGTTATCCGTCGAAACGCGCCAGCTTCGACGATCAGGTGCGGCAGATCATCGCGCTGTTGAAACAGCATCCTGAGCTGCGCGATGTCGTGACCGAGGTCGATACCGTCGGCAACGAGCGCGGCTTCTATCGCAAGGCGCATTTTCAGGAGATGCGTGTCGGCTTCCGCAAGCTGCAGGCCTACGGCTTCCGCACGCGCAGCCATCACGGCGAGACGTGGAACACGCTGCGGCAGGGCATCCAGGCGGTCGATAACGCGATGAACATCTGGTACGTCGACGCGATCGAGCACGGCCTCTCGCTCGGTATCAATCCCAACTTCTACTTTCACCGGATGCTGCAGCGAGTGCTCATCGCGAACCGCAACGGCGATCCCCTCGGCCGCGAGCGCGACGAAATCCTCGATATGGATTGGACGGGCCGCGATCAGATTCTCGACAAGCTGCTGCGCGGACAGCCGCTCACAGACGGCGAGGCCACGCTCGCGACGAAGACGAAGTTCCATCACGCGCGCGAAGTCGAGCACTACCAGCACGACGTTTTGAATCGGATGATCGACAAGCGGCTGACGCTCGTGTCGCTGCCGTCGTCGAACAAGAAGCTGACCGGCGCATTGTCAGACTATAAAGACCACCCGTTTTCGTGGTGGGAGAAAAAAGGATTGCGGCTCGGCGTCGGCACCGACAACGACGTCACGCTCAACACGAACTTCATCCGTGAGATGCTGATCCTGCTGTTGACGGATCCGCTCGAGTTGAAAATCACCAAGCTGCTGATTGTCACGACCGGAGAATCGCGGCGCTCGCATCTCAGTCACCTGCTCTGGCAGATGCGCAAAGCGAGTGAGGCGTAGTTTCGCCCGCACCGCTTTCCCGTCGACGTAGTCGGCGTAAGGACAGTAGCCCACCGGTTCACCGGTGGGTCGGCAGTGTCGTCCGTTTTGTGAGCCCGTCTTGACGGGCGAAAGAAGCTTTCTTTCGCCCGCTGAAGCGGACTCCCAACCTCACTGACGCTCGATCCCCCACGGTTGAAACCGTGGGCTAGGGTTCTTACGACGGCTACGCCGCCGATGTGCAAATCGGAACGCTGGCGTCCTCGCCGGCGGCCCGGCTGCGTCCTCGCTGCCGAATGGGGAGCTTGCGCAGGTATTGAGTTACAAGTGACATTCGAGGGTTTGCCGAGCTGGCAGCGAGACGCAGCCAGGCCAGCCGGCGAGACGCCAGCGCTCCGACGCGGCTACGCGCGGAGGCGCGAGAGCAGGAAGGTCTCGATGCCGAGGTCGACGGGGATTCCGCCGGACTTGCGCTTGATTTCCAGATCGGCGAGCGCGGCCAGCGCGCGAAAGAGACTGGCCTCGGTCTGATTGCGCGCCGCTTCCCATTTTTTGTGCAGCGGAAACGGATGCGGTCTTTGGCGCACGAGCCCATTCGTTTTTAGATAGTCGCCCAGGCGGTCGGCGAGAGTGTCTTTGAAACGGTTGTAGTTCATTGGCGCCTTCAGATCGATGCGCTGTGTGCGCGCAAAGGAGACGATGCCGATCATCTGGCGGACTTCGTCGGCGAGCGGGAAGAGGAACTTGCCGTACTGGATCTCGATCGGCGCTTTCGGATCTTCGCGACGAGCCTGGGCCACGAGGTCTCGCAGCTTGGCGATCGCTTCGACGATCTTTCCCTCGGTGAAGAGCGAGCCGAATTCGTAGCGCGCGCCGCCTTCGACGGTGGCGACTTCGCGCTCGACCATCTCGACGGTCACGCGTCCTCCCGTACCGGCGAGAGTCGCCAGGCGCCCGGCCTCGGAAACGGCAATGCGGAGATCGGGGACTTCCTTCGAGAACTTGTCGGCGAGCAGGCGCTCGATGCCGAGGCGCTGCCGCAGAACGTTGAGCGCGCGCCCATCGAAACGGACTTGCGCCTCTTCGGCGACATCGGCGATCGCGCGTTCGAGCGCGCCGGCGTACGTATCGCGCGTGAGGTCCATGACCACGACGGCGCCGTTGCGGTCGATGAGATCGACCGTGGCGGATTCGCGCGGAATCTCGCCGCTGCGCATGAGCAGGTAGGTGTTGGGCGCGCCGCCTCGGGTCACGGCTTCGATGAGCAGGGCCGCGTCGTCCTCGCCGCGCGACGCCTTCTTTCCCGTGGTGCGGCAGAAGGCGAGCATGTCGGTGAGCACGGGATCGAGCGAGACGCCGAGGGCCGTGGCGATCTGCTTGTCGGTCATGTCGAAGTCGGCGCCGACGAGGCCGAGGACGTGGAGCAATTTCGCGGCGGACGAGGAGCGCTTCTTGTCCGTCTTCGCGGATTTCCAATCGGCGACGGATTTGTCGTACAGCGACGAAAGCTCTTTCGCCGAAACGAACGCGTTGACCTCGGAGACGACGATCAGCCGCGCCGCGGCGAAGAGAGAGGAGGTGCGGTACGAGTCGAGGATCGCGGCGAGCTCGCTGCCGGCTTCGTATCCCTCGATCGCGATGCCAGGTTTCGCGGCGGCGATCGCATTGCGCAGATCGCGAAAGGCGTCCTCGACGAGAAAGTCGCTCGATCCGCCGACGAGAATCACCGGCGGAATCTTTTTCTCAGCGATTTGAGCGAGGATTGTGGCGAGTGGTTTGGGCATGGGAGAAGCGAATCCGCAGATTACGCAGATTCACGCAGATTGAACACAAAAAAGGGAGCGCGACCGCGCTCCCTCGGAAGAACTGCGAAATGCAAAACTACGAAAGAAGCCCCTTCTCCTGCAGTTCCTGGCAGTCGATGCAGAACGGCGTCCAGGGGACGGCGGCGAGGCGTTTGTCGCCGATCGTGGCACCGCAGTTCGTGCAGGTGCCGTAGGAGCCATTGTCGAGGCGCGTGAAGGATTCTTCGATGAGGACGATCAGATTGCGCTCGCCGTCGGAGAGCGAGAGGTTCAGCTCTTTCGAGTAGGCGCTGGCGGCCTTGTCGGCCAGGTCCTGGATGCCGTCATCGGACTGCATGTTGACAGCTTGCTTGTCGCGTTTGAACGCGTTGAGAATCTCGCTCTGCTTCTTGCGCAACGCGTCGATGTGCTCCTGATACGGGTGCGCTTTTTCTTTTGTCTTTGCCATTGCTTTTGCCATTCGAGCCCGGCTCTCCTTACTTGTGGTACGGAATGTTCCGCATCAACGTGCAGGCGCGGTAGATCTGTTCCAGCAGGACGACGCGGGCCAGTTGGTGCGGCAGCGTCATGGCCGAAAGGCTGAGGACGTCACCGGCGCGCTGCCGGACGGACTGGTCGAGCCCAACGTCCCCTCCCATCACGAAAATGACGCCGTGCGGCTGATCGATGGTGAGTCGCTCCAGCCACTTCGCGAACTTCAAAGAATCGATCGGTCTGCCCCGCTCATCGAGGGCAACCACGTGACCTTGTGCGGGAATGGCGGCGAGCAGCCGCGCCGAATCGGCGCGCATGATAGCCACATCGTTCTCGCTCTGTCTACCGCGCTGCGGCGCCGTTTCGACGATCTCGATCGGAAAGAAGTGCTTGATCCGATTGAGGTAACGATCGGCGACGGATGCGAGCTCGGCGTCGGCGGAAGACCGCGGCCAGATGATGTGGATTTTCATGCGGGTGTCGGGAGTCCGGTGTCGGGTGTCGGAGATGCGGCAGATTGGAACTCGTTGGCCGCCTCTGCTCCGACCTCCGACTTCCGGCTCCCGACTCCCTCAATCGATCCCATACTTCTTCCTCTTCTCGAGCAGCGTTTTCCGATTGATGCCGAGGATCCTGGCGGCGTTGCTGTAGTTCGACTTCGTGTCGCGCAGGATTTCGCGGATGTAGCGCGATTCGAGGTCTTCGAGCGTCCACTGCTGCCGCACTGCGGCTTCGACGATGCCGGCGCTTAGTGGGGGCAACGATGACGGTGTGATCACATCGCTCGCTTCGAGCAGCGCGGCACGTTCGATCACGTTGCGCAGCTCGCGTACGTTGCCGGGCCAGTCGTAGTCGGTCAGCATCCGCATCGCCTCGGCGTCGATGCCGCGTTTGCGTCGCGCCAGGAACGACTTCGCGAGCCGTGGGATGTCTTCGCGGCGCTCGCGCAGCGGAGGAATGGTGAGCGTGACGACGTTGATGCGGTAGAAGAGGTCGCGTCGCAATCCGCTCAGCAGTTCCTCAGCCGGCATACTAGACGAGGAGACAACGCGGCCGTCGAGCGCGACCGACTGATTGCCTCCGAGGCGCGTGAAGCGCTTCTCCTGAATTGCGCGCAGCAGCTTAGCTTGCAGTGATGAGGAGAGAGCGGCGATGTCGTCGAAGTAGATCGTGCCGCCTGACGCTGTCTCGAGTTTTCCGAGCTTGCGTGTCTGCGCGTCGGTGAAGGTGCCCTTCTCGTAGCCGAAGAGCTCTGACTCGAAAAGCTCTGCGGGGATCGCGGCGCAGTCGATCTTCACCATCGGCTTGTCGCGGCGATTTCCGCACGCGTGGATCGCTTCCGCGAAAAAGTCCTTGCCGCTGCCGGACTCGCCGAGAAGGAGAAGATTGACATCGTGGTCGAGGACTTTTTCGACCGTCTGCAGGAGCGTTCGCATCGAGGCGCTCCTCGTGCGGACGAAGTCCTTCAGGACAAGGTCACGATGTCTTCGTGCGGCGGACATTCGCCGGTGCTGCTTCCTCGCTGAAGTCGGCAGTAACGTTCGGCGCATCGCCCCACAGCCGCTCCAGCCCGTAAAACCGGCGGCAGTCCTCGGTGAAGATGTGGAAGATGAAGTCGCCGTAATCGAGCAGGATCCAGCGGCCGGGCGTGGTGCCCTCGACGAGCCGCGGCTTGACGCGGTCTTCTTCGCGCAGCCTGTCGACGACGCTGTCCGCGATAGCGACGGCCTGGCGTTCGGAGGTGGCCGAACACATGAGGAAGTAATCAGCGATCGAGGTTAGGCCTGCGACTGCGAGGACGTCGAGGTCGAATGCTTTCTTATCCAGAGCCGCGGAAACCGCGGTGTGCACGCGGTGTTGAATGGGATCGGTCAATGTTGGCCCTCTTTGTACAAGCCGTAATGATGAATGTAACGCGAGACGAGCGGATCGACCAAACCGTCGATCGGCTCGCCGGCGCGGACGCGGCGCCGGATTTCGGTGGAGGAGATGGGGACGGTGTTGTTGTCGGCAAAAACGATCGTGGCGCGTGCGGGTGTCGGGTGTCGGGTGTCGAGTGTCGGCGATAAAGCGTCTGCGTTGGCTTCTCCGACTCCCGACTCCCGGCTCCCGGCTGACAACCGCGTCAGCACCACGAACCTGGCGAGCTTGTACAAACGCTCGGGATCTTTCCAGCGATCGAGATCCTTCAGGTTGTCGTCGCCGATGATCCAGTCGAAATCCGCGCCGGCAAACTGGCGATGCAGCTCCTCGAGCGTGTCGACGCTGTACGAGATGCCACCGCGTTCCAGCTCGATCGGCGAAACGTAGAGCGCTTCGTGATCGCGAATCGCCAGCGCGGTCATTGCGAATCGATGCGGTCCCGGCGCGGCGTCGTGATCCGTTTTGAACGGCTGGCGCCAGGCGGGGATGTAGAGCACGCGATCCCATTGCAGTTTCTCGCGGGCCGCGAGGACGGGATCGAGATGTCCGCGATGGAAAGGATCGAAGGTGCCGCCGACGATGCCGATTCTCATATCGCTGGATGCTGGAGGATCGCTGCCTCCTCGGCATCATGAAGTTCAGGCACGAGGCGATTCTCGCGGACGAAGCGGGCGAGTTTGCGCACGAGCTCGCGCACATGATCGCCGGTGACTGCCGAGATCTCGAAGTAGTCGTAGCCGTTCTTTTCTGCGTAGGCGCGTAGCTTCTCGGAGTTCTCCGGAACGGCGGAATCAAGTTTGGATCCGCAGACGATGCGCGGCTTGTTCGCCAGCAGTTCCGAATAGCGCTCCAACTCGTGCGCGACGACCTCTGCATCGACATCCGGCGTTTCGTTCGCGGAGAGATCGACGAGATGGACCAGCACGGAACAACGTTCGACGTGACGGAGGAAGCGGTCGCCGAGGCCGTGACCTTCGTGCGCGCCTTCGATGAGCCCGGGGATGTCGGCGACGACGAAGGTCTCGTTGTTGTCGGCACTGACGACGCCGAGGTTGGGGATGAGCGTGGTGAAAGGGTAGTCGGCGATCTTCGGCTTGGCCGCGCTGATTACGGAGATCAACGTCGACTTGCCGGCGTTCGGAAGTCCGACCAGGCCGACGTCGGCGATCAGCTTCAACTCGATGAACAGCTCGCGCTCATCGCCGGCGTTGCCGTCCTGCGCAAAGCGCGGCGCCTGGCGGGTGGCGGTGGCGAAGTGCTGGTTGCCCCAACCGCCGCGGCCGCCCTTCGCAACCAGGATGCGCTCGCCTTCGTGCGCGAGGTCGGCGATGACTTCGTTCGTCGCTTTGTCGCGAATCACGGAACCGATCGGCAACTCGATGGTGACGTCATCGCCGTCGTAGCCGGAGCAGTTCGAGCCCATGCCGTGCTGGCCGCGGCCAGCCTTCCACTCGCGTTGAAACTGCAGGTGGTAGAGCGTGTTCAGGCGTCCCGAGGCGACGATCCAGACCGATCCGCCCGCGCCGCCGTCGCCGCCGGACGGGCCGCCCTTCGGGACAAATTTCTCGCGTCGAAAGGCGATGCAGCCTTTCCCGCCGTCTCCGGCTTTGACGCGAATGGTGGCCTGGTCGATGAACATGCTTTTTGATTTTGCGAAGCGTACGCCACAAACAAAAACGCCGCTCCGAAGAGCGGCGTCATCACAACGTCGGAGTCGGATTACTCGGCGGGGGTAACGCTGATGAAGCGCCCGCGCTCGCCTTTGTCGTGGAAGTTCACGATGCCGTCGATCTTGGCGAAGAGCGTGTGGTCGCGGCCGATGCCGACGTTCACGCCGGGATAAAACCGCGTCCCGCGCTGACGGACGAGAATCGAACCGCCGGTGACGAACTGGCCGGCGAAGCGCTTCACGCCGAGCATTTTCGGCTGCGAATCGCGGCCGTTGCGCGACGAGCCCTGTCCTTTTTTATGAGCCATGGCTGTCTCCCTTAGAGATTGATGCTGTCGATGCGAAGCTGGACGAGATCCTGACGATGCCCGTGCTTGCGCTTCGTGTGGTTCTTGCGGCGCTTCTTCTTGAAGACGATGATGCGCTGGCCGCGGGTCTCGCGGACGACCGTTGCGTTGACGGATGCGCCGCTGACCATCGGGATGCCGACCTGCGGCTTGTCGCCGCCGACCATCAGCACTTCGTTGAACGTGACCTTTTCCTGGTCAGCATTGCTGAGCACGTCGCGCTCGACGAAGAGAGTCTCGCCCTGTGCGACCCGATACTGTTTTCCACCGGAACGGATGATGGCGTACACGAAAAATAGACCTCCAGGAAAAAGACCACGCTTTTTAGCACACGTAGACCAGAGGGTCAAACGGCGTGGAATCGGGTAAACCGCAGCCGAGAGAGACCTTATTCCTCTGCGGTTCCCCTCAGAACTTCACCTCTTCGGTGGCCATTCCGACGCTGTCCGTGATCGCGTCGCGAACGGCGACCACCACCCGATGACGCTCCCCTTTCCGAATCTGAATGGCGTTGCGGTACACGAGCATCCCGTTGGCGTCAGGCGAACCCGACTTGAAGCCAGGAGTCAGCGGAAACCTCGTCGCCACCAGGTTCTTGCCGACCTCGTTGAAAACCGAAACGTAGACGACGACGTTGGCGGCAACGCCGCTTTTGGATGGCAGGAACTGCAATGCGCGGAAGGGTACCTTGATCTCGATCGGTACCGTGACCAGATCGTTGGCGGTTGCCGGAGTGCCGAGGCCGAGCGACACCGGCATCGCACCGGTCTGCATCGCCGCGGCAGTAGGCGAGGTCATGGCGCGCTCGAGCTGCGTCGCCGTGGAGTTGTCGCTGTAGCCGGAGCGGTAGGCAAGCGTGTAGTTGCCTTTCCCGATCACGCGAACGCTGATCGCGTGGTACTTCCCGTCGTCGGGATGGGTAGGTTTGTAGCCGAGGGAGTAGAAATTGGATGAGACGGTATCGAATGTTTTCACGGCCTGCGCGGGATCGTTGCCGGTAACGAGCTGCCCACCCGTCTGATTCGAAAGCCAGAACACTGCAGAAGTATTGGTGACCGGCTGGGCGTAGACGCCGACGTCACCGGCGGGACTCAATCCCTGCACGTTCCAGATGTAGAAGCTGACGTCGGATGCGTTGGCCTCATGAATGATCGCTCTGCGGGCGTCTTCGATGATCTTCTGTGCGGCCCAGACCTCATTCGATTTGTCCGCTTTGCCCATGGAGACGCCGCGCACAATGAAGCGGTCTCCGGACTGAACGACCTTCTCGATGTCATTGAGGCCGGGATCGCCCGTGAGAAGGAAAACGATCTTGCGGCCGGGAGTACTGGCAAATCCGCGGGCGGCGTCGATGATGGCAGGAGTTGTATATCTCGATGCGATGGCACGCTCCGCGTCATCGCTGGTACCGGCCTGCACCAGGCGATTGTTGAAGTCGCGATCGAATATCGACCATGTCGTCGGCTTTGTCGTCGTCTGCGGAAGCATCGCGCCTTCGCGGCCCGTGGCGCCGGCGAACGTCGACGCACCTTCGCTGCGCGTTCCCTGGTTCCGGATGATCTCCAGCGCTTCGTGAATGGCCGCCTTGTTCGACGACAACGGCAGTACGAGCGCGACCCCGCGGCCGATGACGCCGATGGACCACTCGTAGTCGCCATGAAAGCGGTCATTGATCATTGCTTCGAGTTGGAGGAGCGCGCCGTCGCGCGCGTGCCTGGTGGTGTGGTTGTTATCGACGAGGACCAGCACCCGCTTGCGGAAGCGCTCGTCCGGCTTCGGCACTTCGGCCGGGGCACCGGCGACGGCGGGTACAGTGGTCGCGGCGACGGTGCGCGTTTCGTCGGATGTGTAGAAGTTGGAGATCGCCTGCCGCTTGCCATCTTCGAAGATCTCGAAGTCGGCTGCCGTCAGGCCGCGAACCGGCGCGCCTTTCGAGGTGACGGTGACGTCGACGTTGACGACACGAACTTCGATGCTCTCGTTCACCTGTGCAGTGAGCGCCGATGCACAAAGGACTACGGATGCTGCGTAAAGGCTTTTCATGGAGGTCTCTTTCTCTCTCTTAAATCGGGACGGCATTGCGGCCCACGCCTAGAAGCGGACTGTCGTCGAACGGATGCCGACTGCGTCGCTGACCTGGTCATGAACGGCCACGACGACGCGATACGGCGCACCCTTTTTGAGCTGCAGGGCATGCGACTCGATGAAGTTGCCGTCGTTCTCCGTGCCGTTCTTCGCGCGCGCTTCGCGTACGGTGCGGAACGTGCGCACGAGATGGCCGCTTTCCGTAAACAGAGAGAGGAAGAAGTCGACGCGGGCGATCGCTCCGTCGTTGCCGGGCACGAACTGCAGCTCTTTCGCCGCCACCTGGGCGTAGAGCGGCACGAGCACGGACCCGGCTGCATCGCCGGCCTTGACCGGTCCAGTAGTGAGGTTGACGGGGATCGACGACGGCTGCATCTCGACAGACATGGCCGAGTGCATGGCCCGATCGAGCTGCTCCTCGATGGGAAGGCTGCTGTAGCCGCTGCGATAGGAGAGCTTGTACGGGCCGGGCTTCTTCAGGCGGACCGTGATGCTGTGGTATTTGCCGTCATCGGCGTGGCCCGGCTTGTAGGCAAGCGAATAGAAGTTTGACGATGCGAGGTCGAAGTCGCGCAGTGACTTGTCGACGAAGTTCCCCGTGAAGTTCTGGCCGCCGGTATGCCGCGCCACCCAGTAGAAGCCGGCAGGCGAGCTGCCGGTATTGAGTGAGCCAAACGTCGCCCCGCCAAAGCCGCTCTGCGGAAGATCGTTCGTCATGACGTCGGCGCCAAAGTTCGAGGGCGTAAGGCCTTCGGTATCGATCACGGAGATGCTGACGTCGGACGCATTCGCCTCGCGCACGAGCAAGCTGCGGATCCTGGTCTGTCCCGCGTTCTGCTGCATGGAGAGAGCGGGGTCCGACGACGTCAGCGGGCTCTCCTCGTAACCAAAACCACCCGTCATCAGCAGCATGATCTTGCGGCCGGAGGTGTTCGCAAACGAACGTGCGATTTCGAGGATGCCCTGGTACGTGGTCTGCGCGTCGATCGAAGACTGCATCCGGTTGGACTGCTGGACGAGGGAGTCGAGCGAGGGATTGGTCGTCGAGCCGACCGAGCCGATTCGACCCGACGACGACCCCACCGCATCCATGATGCGAGCCGTACGATTTTCGAGCTTGTAGGTGTCGCGCATGGCGCGGCCCGCGACGACGTCTCGGATTTGAGCCAATGCGCCGTGGATTCGTTCTTTGTCGGAGGTAAGCGGGAGAAGCATGTGCGGCCCGTCGCCGATCATGGCGATCGAGAAGTCGTAGCTTCCGGTGGCGAAACTCTCATTGATGAACTTCTCGAGGTTGCGCAGCGCCACGTCGCGGGTGTGAACGGACATATGCCGGTTGTCGATGATGACCAGTACCTTGCGGCGAAAGCGCTCGTCGGGAGGAGAGGGCGGCGCGGCCTGGGTGGCCGCAACTTCCGGCAAAGCGGCCGTTTTTTCTCGCGCGTTCTCGATCGCGTAGAAGTGCGTCACGTTTTGCGCGACGCCGTCTTCAAGCACTTCGAAATCGTCGCGGGTCAGGCCGCGCGCCGGCGCACCATGCGAGGTGACGGTGACGTCGACGTTGACGAGCGATACATCGATTTTTTCGGTGAGCGATTGTGCGAACAGCGAAGGCGCGGCGGCAACCAGGAATGAAAGAACCAGCGGTTTATGCATTGGGTTTCTCTCCTCGAACATCGGCTCGCTGTGCCGTAGGCGTGCCACGAACGCAAAGATATTCCTGTTGTCGTTTCAAAGACTTAGCGAGTCGCCGGCCGGTGTGCACCGTCGCGAATCTCCCCGCCTGAGGACAAGCCGTCCCGAAAAAGCTACGGGGCGCCTCGCGGCGCCCCGTAGTCGGACGAGTCGTGAAATGCGAATCAGAATGTGACGCGGACTCCGAGCTGCGCCAGGCGCTGCTCGCCCTGGCCCGGATCACCCGCGAACGTGCCGGCCTGACCGAAGCCTGCAGGGAACGTGCACTTGCCCGTAGCGTCGACGCTGCAATTCCCATTGAAGTTCGCCGGATTCTTCGAGTTAAACAGATTGAAAACCTCGCCGATGATTTCCACGCCGTAATTGCGATAGAACTTGAACTCCTTCGCCAGCCGGACGTCGAATTGTGAGAACGATCCGCCGCGCAGGGTGTTGACGTGAGCGACGCCCGGAGCGAGGTCGAAGTTGTAGCCATCCGCGCACTTCAATACGGTCCCGGTCGGTCCGCAACTGATGTCCGCGCCGGCCCACTCGGTATAAGGCGTACCGGAGTGATAGCGGAAGATGCCGGAGGCGTTGATGCCGAAGGGCGCGCGATAGAGAGCGCTGAGCGTGACGCGGTGCCTCTGGTCGGTATTGAGCGGTCCTTCGCAAGCGCTGCAAAGAGGGTCATACGGATCGATGGACTGATCGCGAACGGCGCGCAGATCGCCCTGATGGCCGGCGTCGGTAATGCGGAACTCGTCTGCGCCTGCCAGCACGTTGCCGGTGGTATGCGAGTACGTATAGAAGCCCTGCAGCTCGAACTGGTTTCCGAGCCGCGCATGTCCACCCAGGTTAATGCCGTTGTACTTGGCGAAACCGTTGCCATACCAGATGCGGAAGCTGGCAAAGTCAGGGAAACGGCGCTTGCCGGTGGCCGGATCGATCGGATTGCCGCGGAACCGGAACGGAATGTCTTTGTAGCTCACATGGGATGCGTCGGCGTTCAGGCCCAGCCATGGATTAACCTGCCATGAGTATCCGAGCGAGATCTGATCCGAATACGGCGTGGCCAGAGTCGGCGACGCCACTTCGTTCGGAGGATTGACGGCGGACGTAGCGAGCTGATTGGGCGGCAGCGGCTGGCCAGGCTGGAAAAAGGAGCCGTTGGCGTTCTTGATGCCGTTTCCGTCGTGGTACGCATAGCTCTGTCCATAAGTGGACTGCACGGAAACCGCCGGGAAGAGGATCGTGGCGTTGGTATAAGGGAAGTCGAAGTAACGGCCGACACCGCCGCGCAGGATATTCTTGGCGTCGCCGCGCAGGTCGTACGTGAAGCCGAGGCGCGGCGCGAAGTTGTTGGTGTCGTTCTTCAGCTGTCCGCCCTTGCCGCCCTGGAAATCCTTCAGATATGGGTCGTTGTATTTCGTCTGCGTCGATAAGGCCTTCCAGATCGGGTTCGACGTCTGATTGAGATCGAATCCTTTCCAGAAGTCATAGCGAAGGCCGACGTTCAGTGTCAGGTTCTTGTTGAACGAGATGTCGTCCTGCGCGTAGTAATTGTATTGTTTGATTGGCGTGTTATAGCCGGCGAAGCCGCTGAAGATGGCGATGTCGATGACGGGCGAGCCCTTCACGTTATTCTTCAGTGTGTACTGACCCGCGGTTCCTGTGGAGAAATCGCCGCCGAGAAGAGGTTCATCGATGTAGTTCACGCCGACTTTGAAGTCGTGGCGCCTCTGTCCCAGGGTCTGCGACCATGCGAAGTCGTCTTTGTATTGACGCTTGATCTGCGTGGTGGTCTGTGGGGTGTTAACGCTCTGTCCGACGCTGACGCCGCTCGGGTAAATAAGCGCAGCGTCGCTGGAAGTGGCCAGGATGGCGTTCTTGAAATGAGTATCCTGGAAAAGGAAATCGTTGACTTTGTTCGAGCCGATCTGCCACGTATGTCCGATCAGCATGGAGTGGTAATCGTTCGTCAGCGTTCCAAGCGCGCTGGGAAGAATAATGGGGCTGGCGCCATAGATGTCGGAGTTGCGCTGGTAGCCGTAACGCACCTGCAGGAACTGGGTTGCGGTCGGGTCGGCGCTGACTTTCGCAGTCAATAGGTTGTCTTTGAATGGCGTCGGAACGGCCTGTCCATCGAATTCGGGATAAATCTTTCCCGTATTGATGACGTAGTTTGTCGGCCGCTCGAGCCGCTCGCCTGTGGCAAAGAAATGGACGCGGTCTTTGATGATCGGTCCGCCGATCGTCAAGCCGTACTGATTGCGGCTATAGGGCGACTTGCCTGCGCCGGAAAGTTTCTCGCTCTCAGTCTCCGAATTGAGGCCCTTGGCGCGATAGAACTCGTAGGCGCTTCCTTCGAAGTCATTTGTTCCGGTCTTTGTGACGACCGTCAATACGCCGCCGGTGGTACGGCCATATTCGGCTTTGTACTGCTGTGTCTGAATGTTGAATTCCTGGACGGCGTCGATATTGAAGTTCTGTAATGCGCCTCCGATGGTGTCGTCGGTGTTGTCGCCGCCGTCGACCAGGAAGTTAACGTTCCTTCCGCTGCCGCCGTTGAGCGCGATGGTGAGCTGGCCCGGTTTGGTCGGATCGCTGTTGACCGAGAGGGTTGTTCCCGGTGCGAGCGAGCCGAGGTTCGCAAACTGGCGGCCGTTCAGCGGCAGGTTGGAGATCTCCCGCTGGCTGACGACGGTGCCGATGGCCGGCGTCGTCTCGATCAGCGGTGACGCGGCTGTGACCGTGATCTGTTCCTTCACGCTGGCCTGCTTGAGCGTGACGTTGAGGGTGCGGTCCGTCGAAACGTTGACTTCGACATTGCGCGTCGCCACGGAGCCGAAGCCGGCCAGGTCGGCCAGGACTTCATACGTGCCGACCGGCAGCGACTGGAATCGGTACGTTCCGTCCGTCTCGGTGATCACCGTCCGGTTGAAGCCGGTGCTGGAGTTCGTCGCCGTGACGGTGACGCCGGGAAGCGCCGCACCGGTGTTGTCGGCGACGCGGCCCGAAAGTGAACCGGCGTTGGTCTGTGCGAAAACAAGGTTGGGAAGAAGAAGGATGAGGAAACCGACCAGGAGCAGGTAACGAGAGCGCACGGTGTACCTCCTGTTAGGACCGTTTGAATTTGCGCGAGGATACCGCAAAGCCTTTAACGACGGAACTGCGGAGGCAAGCGTTGCAGGAAAGTTCGCGCGGCGTTGCGCTCTGACGCGTATTGAGGATCTGCCGGCAAGCGCGCCAGAAGGCGCTGAACCTCCACGGCCGCGGCCGCGGAGTCGCCGGACATCTGCAATGCTACGGCGCGGTTGAGCTGCGCTTCGTAGTAGCCGGGCGCGAACTGAAGCGCTCTGTCGAAATACGGCATGGCATCGCGGGCGTGGCCGTCGCTCACGAGCATTGCACCGAGTCCGTTCAGCGGATCGGCGTAGCGCGGTGCGAGCTCGATCGATTTCTGATACGCGCCTGCCGCCTCATCGTGGCGATTCATCGCGGCAAGTACGTTGCCGAGGTTGTTGTAGGCGCGTGCGTTGCGCGGATCGGCGGCGATCGTGGCGCGGAACTCTCTCTCCGCCTCGGCGAGATTGCCCGCTTCCGCGAGCGCGGTTCCGCGGATGTTGTGAATCTCCGGACGGTTCGGATCCCGTTTCGCCGCCTCGGCGAGCGCGATGGCGCCTTCGCGCGCGTTGCCGCTTTCCTGGAGCGCGGCCGCAAGGTTGTACCAGGCGTCAGCGTCGTTCGGCGCGAGCGCGACGGACTGCCGGTAGAGCGCGATCGCGCGGCCAACATCGCCGCTTTGCCGCAGCGCGCGGGCGAGCGTTTCGCGAAAGACGTGGTTGGCGGGATCGTCGCGCACGAGTTGCTCGAGCGATGCGGCGGCGTCGCGCGCACGGCCGGCGTTGAGCATCGCCGTCGCTTCTTCGAACGCGCGGAACAGAGGCGCGACCGTTTTCGGATCGCGCTTCGTGCTGGCGGCCGCTTGTGTCGGAGCGACGTAGCCGAGGCTGGCCAGCTTCGCGCGGGTCTCGGCGTCGACGGTTGCGGGTAATGACGCGACGGCGGTGGCGCGGAGTTGATCGAGGCGTGCGGAGAGGTCGCGATACGCGCGGCGCTGATTGGTCAACACGTTGACTGCCTCGCCCGGATCGTGCTGCAAGTCGTAAAGCTCGGGCGCCGGCGCGGCGATCAACTTCGTAGACGCAAGACGCAGCGAGGACAGCTCGCTCCAGCCGAATGTGGCTGGATACTGCGTCTCCGCATACATCGGCGCCGCTTGGGGCTCGCGACGGTTGATGAGATCTGCGGAGAGATCGCGTCCGTCGACCGGCGCGAACGCAACGCCCGCAAGCGACGCGATCGTCGGCGCGAGATCGACAGTACTCACGGGAGTCTGGATCACGCGCGCCGCAAGCGACGGCGCGGCGATGATCATCGGCACGTGCAGCGTCGGTTCGTAAAGCAGCAAGCCGTGCGTCAGCTCGCCGTGCTCGCCGAGCGCTTCGCCATGATCGCCAACGACCACGATGATCGTGTTGCCGCGATCGACCGCCGCGAGCAGCCGCGCGACCTGGGCGTCGACATAGGCGACTTCGCCGTCGTATGTCTGCGGATACGGCGGCGGCGGCGCGTACGGCGCGTGCGCGTCGTAGAGGTGCACCCACGCGAAGAACGGCCGCGCATCGTTCTGCCGCAGCCACGACAACGCGCGGTCGGCGACTTCGCCGCCTCGCCGCTCGGCCTCGAACGTTCCGCTGCTGTCGGTCACGTTGCGGACGATCTCGTCGTCGTAGCGCTCGAAGCCGCGATCGAGGCCGAAGCGATGATCAAGGATGAACGATCCGACGAACGCGCCGGTGCGGTAGCTGTTGGCCGCGAAGGTCTTCGCCAGCGTTTGGCGCTCCGCCGGAAAGGCACCGAGGCCGTTGTTGCGGAGCCCGTGATGCAGTGGCAACAGTCCGGACATCAATGACGCGTGTGCGGGGAGGGTGAGTGGCACCGGCGAATCGGCGGCATCGAAGCGGATGGCTTGCCGCGCCAGGCCGGCCAGCGCGGGAGTGTTGTTGCCGAGGCGATCCGCGCGGAACGTGTCGACGGTGATCAGGAGCACGTTGAGCGGACGGCGCGGTTTCTCGCGGCACGCGGCGATGAGGAGGGCAAGGATGAGGATCGCAGCGGGTTTGCGGAACACGGCGCCATTCTGCATGAGGGGAGTTGGCAATTGGGTGGGACACCAATCATTCGAATCGAAAATCCGAATTATTGAAGGAGTGACCGGTCGGCGACCAAGGCAGACTTGCGCTAACCGCTTAAAAATACTACCCTCGCGCCGCCTTGGGGTCCAAGGTTATCAGCGGCAGCGAGCATGCACGCCTTTTACGGTCAGCGGCCGGGAGGCAGGGCGACTCGCGGCCAGTAAGCATTTCAATCAATCACAGGGAGGTACGCCAGCCTCAGAGTGACTAGTCAGGTCGAACGCAGTCAAACCGCAGTCCAGTGAATCGTTAGGAGAATGAACGCAATGCATTTACAAAAGTTTCGAGTAGCCATGCTGTTTGCGATGGTGCTTCTCGTCGCTGTCGGCGTTTTCGCGCAGACGGGCGAAACGGGCGCGATCGCGGGCACAGTCAAACAGGCCGGTACGCCGCTTCCGGGCGTCACCGTTGAAGTTCGCTCGCCGGCGCTGCAGGGTGTCCGCAGCGCAACGACGGACGCAGGCGGCAATTTCCGCTTCACCCTGTTGCCTCCGGGCCAGTACACGGTGTCGGCAGCCCTGTCGGGCTTCAACACCGTGACGCAGAACAACGTGGCCGTGTCTCTGAACAAGACGGTCACGCTCGAAGTCGGCCTGAGCCCGGCCGCTTCGGAACAGATCACGGTCACGGGCGCCGCTCCGGTCGTCGACGTCACGTCGAACATTTCCGGCGCGAACGTCACCTCGGAGACGATGCACTCGCTGCCCCTGGGCCGCAACTTCGTCGCCGCCGCGCAGGTCGCTCCCGGCACCTCTGCCGATGCCGCGGGCACGACCGTGTACGGTTCGTCCGGTGGTGAGAACCAGTACATCATCGACGGCCTGAACGTCACCGGTGTTGAGAAGGGCCTTCAGGGCAAGCGTCTCAACCAGGACTTCATTCAGGAAGTCGACACGCTGACCGGCGGTCTTCCCGCGGAATACGGCCGTCTCACCGGTGGCGCCATCGTGGCCGTCACCAAGAGCGGTTCGAACGAGTTCCACGGCGACCTTTTCGGTTATGACAGCGGTGGCAGCTTCAACTCCGACCCGAACAAGCAGGTCGCGCAGTTCCCGACCAGCGCCACCACGGTCGGCAGCATCGATAAGCAGTTCGACTACGGCGTTGACGGCGGCGGCTACATCATGAAGGACCGCCTCTGGTTCTTCGGCGCCTACGACAAGGTCAGCGAGACCGATCTCAGCACGCGTATCAATACGCCGCTGGTCGTCAACGGCTGCCCGTCGTGCACCATCCCCGTCGGCGGCAGCCAGTCGACGACGGTCAAGCGCGACCTCTATGCCGGGAAACTGAGCTTGGCGCTGACGTCCAGCCAGCTCTTCAACCTCTCGATCCTCGGCGATCCGTCGTCGTTCACCGGTGCCGTGTTGGCACTGGCCGGTCCGCCCAGCACGTGGCAGGGTGTCCAGAAAGTCGGTGGTAACGACTTCGTCGGCCGTTACTCCGGCGTCTTCGGTACGAACTGGAACGTCAACGCCCAGCTCGGCCGTCACAAAGAGAAGAACGTTCTCGGCGGCGCCGGAGCGAGCATTCCGCGCACGATCGACAACACGCAGAGCCCGGCCCAGAACACGGGCGGTTTCGGCTTCTTCCAGACCCAGAACTTCAAGCGCGACACCGGCAAACTCGACATCAGCTCGTTCTGGGGCAACCACCAGATCAAGTTCGGTGGCGACGAAGAGAAGCTTCTTGCGCTCAACGCCAACCAGGAAAGCGGCGGCGACCGTCTCCGCAAGCAGTGCGGTGGCAAGCGTAACGACACCGGCGCGCCGATCAGCGTCAGCCCGGTCAACAACCAGTGCGCCGCCAGCGGCGTCAAGAGCGGCGTTGCGTGGTCGAACGGCTTCACCTATTACATCCACGAAGGCTACGTGAACACGCGTTCGGCGTCGTTGAACAAGAACGATCCTTCGACGTTCTCGTCCAATCTGCTTGACGCGCTGGTCTCCAGCCCGAAGACGGAAAACACCTCGCTGTATCTGCAGGACCAGTGGAAAGTCATGCCGAACCTGACCCTCAACCTCGGCGTGCGCTGGGAAGAGCAGAAAGTCGGCGGTCTCGATAACGCCTTCCACATCGATCTGAAGCACAACCTGGCCCCGCGCCTCGGCGTCATCTTCGATCCGGCCAACAACGGCCGCAGCAAGGTCTACGCGAACTTCGGCCGTTTCTACGAGTCGATTCCGATGGACATCAACCTGCGCACGTTCGGCGGCGAGCTCTCGCTGCAGGTCGCGAACCTCGACCCAACCCCGCGCAACTTCGTTCCGAACGCGGCCGCTCCGGCGCTCTCGGCGAAGGGTCAGTTCACCTTCCTCGGAAACACCGCGGCTACCCCGGTTGACCCGAACCTCAAGGGCCAGTACATCGACGAGTTCCTCGTCGGCTACGACTACGAAATGGCCTCCAACCTCGGCGTCGGCATCAAGGGCACGTACCGCAATCTCGGTCGCGTCATCGAGGACATGCTCGATCCGCAGACCGGCGAGTACTTCGTCGCCAACCCCGGCACCGGCATCGGCTCGACCACAGCCTTCATCAACTGGGATGGCACCACTAGCGCTAATAATCCTTTCATCGCGGCGACACCGAAGGCGAAGCGCACGTACACGGGCGTCGAACTTCACGCCGAGAAGCGCTTCAGCAACAACTATCAGTTCTTCACCAGCTACGTGTGGTCGCGTCTGAAGGGCAACTACGACGGTACCTTCCAGAACTCGACCGGTCAGAACGATCCGAACATCAACTCCGCGTTCGATTACGCTGACTTCCTCGTCAACAACAACGGCCTGCTCAGCAGCGACCGTACGCACGTCCTGAAGTTCTACGGTTCGTACACGCTCGGCAGCTCGATGGCCAAGGGTCTCGACATCGGTCTGGCCGCCCATTGGGAATCCGGTCTTCCGCTCACCGCCTATGGCTACGAGCACGCCGGCTACCGCAACTGGGAGTACTACCTGACCACGCGCGGCGCCCTCGGCCGCGGTCCTTCGGATTACGAAGCTGACGTCCACCTCGGCTATCCGATTCCGCTCGGCGGTTCGCACCTGAACCTTCTCTTTGATGTGTTCAACATCTTCAACCGCCAGTCGATCACCGCGCTGGACAACCGCTTCAACCTGGCCACGGATGGTTCGTGCCAGAACATCGTCGACGCTTCGGGCAAGAACATCTGCCAGGGCTTCGGCGGCATCCTCAACGCTCCGGGTACGACCAACGCAATCGGTCAGCTCGGCAACGCCCGCACGCAGGCGACGAACCCGTCGTTCCTGAAGGCAGGCACGAGCTTCACCGGCGTTCGCAGCATCCGTCTCGGCGCGCGCTGGACGTTCTAAGCAGTCCGTTTCCTCGTTGTATCCTGAGGGCCCCGTTCGCGGGGCCCTCTTTTTTATGCGCGCTAAATCCCTGCTGATCGCTACCTTGTCCGTGGCCGTGGCGATTCTGGCGGCGATCTTCGTTCGCGTTCAACCCGCCGGTTGCGCAATGGTCTTTCGACGCGGCGACTCCGTCGTGGTCCGATCGCAACGCGTCTATCTCCGCCCGCTTCTCACGGGGATTCGCTGCTGCACGAAGACCGCTGATGGGCGGTTGGAGTTCGACCAGTCCGTGATCGCCATGAGCGCCACGGCCGACGAGGTGCCGCTCCGTGTCCGTTTCACCTACGTTGCGCCAACCACACTTCCGTCCGACTGGCCCGCCGGCGACTGGTGCGGCGCACTCCGTGCCCGCGTCGCGGCGAGCGCTTCGCGCGCGTCTGCGGCGGAGACGGCCGAGACTCTTCTCTCCGATCGCCGAGCCGCCGGCGACCGCATCGCCGCTGGGATCGCCGCCGAGTTGACGCGCGCCGGCGTTCGCGCCGATGCGGTTTCAGCCCGTGTCGATCTGCCGCCCGGCTTTGAACGGCTTCGCGCCGTTCCCGAGCTTGCGAAAGAGGCACACGCCGCGCGGCCGGTCATCTTCATCGGTCTGGACGGCGCCGATTGGCAGCTTCTCGACGAATACATCGCCGACGGATCGATGCCCAACCTCAAGCGCCTCGCCGCCACCGGCGCTGGCGGGGTCCTCGAGACCGACTATCCGCCGCTCTCACCGCTTGTCTGGACGACGATGATGACCGGCGTCGGGCCGCTCGATCACGCCATTCTCGATTTCACACGCTTCAATCCGTTCACGCACGACAAAGAGCCGATCACCAGCGACGAGCGCCGGGCGCCGGCGGTGTGGAACATGCTGACCTCCGCAGGGAAGCGGACCGCCGTTTTCGGACTCTGGGCCACCTACGCCGCGGAACCGGTGCACGGCCTCAACGTCTCGGATCGCCTATTCACCTTTCTTTATTCAGATACGCATAAACCTGCAGGCGTTATCTGGCCGCCATCGCGCCAACAGTGGTCCGATCGAATGCTTGCCGATGCTGAGCGCAATATCGATGTCGTCCGCATGCGCGAGTATCTTCCGTCGCTGACCGACGACGAGTTCGCGGCTCTTTCAAAACGCGAGAACCCGTACGCTGATCCGGCGGCCGCGCTTCGTCGCATCCTCGTCGAGACCGAGGTCTACGACCGGCTGGCGGAGAGCTATCTTCACGGACTGGCGGCGCTGCCCGACCTGACGATCATCTATCTGCAGGGAACTGACACGATCGGCCATGTCTTCGCGCCGTTCGCGCCGCCAAAACAACCGCAGGCCTCGCAGTCCGACTACGATCGCTACAACGCCGTCCCGGCTCACTACTTCCGCGACATCGACCGGCTGCTCGGCCGCTACGCGGAGATCGCCGCCCGCAATGGCGCGATGCTCATGATCGCTTCCGACCATGGATTCTTCTGGCGTGAAGGCCGGCCTACGCAGATCTCGAGCACGGCTACAGCCACCGCAGCCAAGTGGCATCGCAAACAGGGGATCTACGTCATCCAGGGTGCTGGTATCGGCCCGGCACCCGGCCATCCGCTGCTTGGAAGTGTTCGACAAGTCTGTGCGACGCTTCTCGCGCTCACCGGCAGCCCATCCTTGCCGATCGCCGGCTCACCGTTGCCCGGCGCGCCGAAATCCTATGCACCGTACGACTACGCCCGGATCTTCGTTCGTGCGGCGTCACCGCCGCCACCGTCATCGGGAGGCACCTCTGAAGACATCGCGAAGCTGAAGGCGCTCGGCTATATCGGGTCGGGTGAGTCAACGCGCGCTGCCAACGGTACGAACGATACGAAGACGGCGGGCGCGTTCAACAACGAGGGACTCATCCTGCGCAATGAACATCGCATCGATGAGGCGCTTGCCGCGTTCGAACGCTCGCTCGCTCTCGATCCGCACTATGCCTCGGCCATGTGGAACGAGAGCGAGACATTGTTCAACGCCGGCCGCGACCTCGATCGCGCCGATGCGCTTCTGATCGCAGCGCTGCAAAACGGGATGGCCGACGCGGTGAGCTACGTCATCACGCGTTCGATCGCCTATGAGAAGCAGCAACGAAGCGATCGCAGTCTCCGTTTGCTCAACGGCGCGGTCGCGGTCAACGCCAATGAACCGGAGTTGCGGATGTTCCGCGGCAGGTATCGGATGGACGCTCACGACTGCGCCGGCGCATTGGACGACTTTCGCGCCGCGCAGGCAGGCCACCCGAACGATCCGCTCTCCTATGCATCGGCAGCGCTCGCGCAGATGTGTCTCGGCGATGACGCAGGCGCGCGAGCGAGCATCGAGCGCTCGCTGCAACTCGATCCGAATCAGCCGATGCTTCAGAAGATGCTGCGGCCCTGACCGTCTACAGCCGCACCTCTTTCACGGAGCTCCCCAGTTCATTGGAGAGGTCGTCGCGAAGCGTGACCACGACGGTGAAGTCGCCCTTCGAAAGGCGGACGTTCAGGGTGTAGCGGAACGGGTCGGCCGCTGCCTGGTACTGGGCGGTCGACATCGTGACTTCCTGCAGCTGGTGGGAGAACCCGACGTTCTGCCCCTGCGCGTTGAACACCGACACGTAGATGTGGACGCGGCCGACGTAGGTGCCCTCGCGCGGAAGCATCGTCAGTTTGGCGATAGGCACCGCAGCCGTCATCGGCAGGACGATCTTTGCTTCCAGTGAGTGAGGCTGGCCCATGTTCACCTGAACGGGGAGCGGACCTGTCGGAAGATCGAAAGTCATGCGCGCACGCAATGTCTGCTCGAGACGGTCGTCCGAAGTCAGATCGTAGTAGCCAACGCGATTCGCGACGAGTACGCCCGCACGTTTCACGTGTACGCGGATGTGGTGATATTGACGGTCGCCGGTGTGGTTAGGCGAATAGCCGAGGGAGTAGAAGTTGGACGTCTGCGCGTCGATTACGGCGAACGAATGGCCCACATCGGTGGACGGCATGTACGAACCGCCGGTGCTCAGAGCTATGGAGAGCGGGATGGAGTCGACATTCGAGACGTCGATCGGATCCGAGCCGCCGCCGCGTTGAAAGAAGTTCGGCGACGACATGTCGATCCCCGAGGACTTGTTCTCGACGTCGTGCTGCGGCGCCTGCATGCCGCGGGCGCGTGCGTTCACGATGTGGATCGTGAAGTTCGCGGCGTTCGCTTCCTGAACGATGGCGTCGACGATTTTCGCTTTCTCCAGCTCCAGGGCGCGCATGTACTGATCGTTTCCCTTGTCGTACGCGGTGTACGTGGTGTTGTTCTCGATTCCGCCTGTCACAAGAATCATGTACTTCTTGCTGTCGTCAGCGGAGTTCGCGCGCGCCATCTCCGCCACCGCACGCGCGGTGTTCTGCAGCGAGGCGATGCTCTGAAACGTCTGCTCGCGCGATTGGAACCGCACCGTCTGCCCGTAGTCGTAGCCGTCCGTTTGGAAGTCGAGCTGCTTGCGCGTCCTGTCCGACAGGATGGAGCGGTCCATGTCGTGCGTGTTCATGAAGGTCGGCGAGTGCTCCACCCTGCCGATGGCGGCGTGAATCAGCGCTTTGTCGTTCGTGAAGGGCTGCACAACTTCAAGCGCATGTCCGATCGTGGCGACCGCCCAGTCGTAGTCGCCTGCATAGATGGTGTCGAGTTGCTTTTCGAAGACCCGGAGCGCCGCGTTGCGCTCGAGGTTCCCGACATAGTTGTTGTCGACCAGCAGGACGATCCGGCGCCGGACTTTTTCCGCCTCCGGTGGCAGGGTCCGCGATGCTTCGTTTGCCGGAGCGGGCGCTTGCCGGACCAGCGCTTTCTCGATCACGGAAAAGTTCGTGACCTTCACCGGCTTGCCGTCTTCGAAAACCTCGAAGTCATTCCTGGTCAGGTCCATGACCGGTTTCCCGTGGCGGTCCGTGACGGTCACGTCCACGTTGACCACGTTGACGTCGACATGCGCGGTGAGCGGCGGCAGCGGTCCGAAGTTCTGTGCGGAAATGGACGGGACAACCAAGAGTGCAAACGACACGACCGCGGTCAGCAACCGGCGCATAAATCCTCCCTGAAGTGCAGTGACGAATTGTACGTCCGGGCGTGACGGTGCGGGCGAGCTGTTCCGTAAGCCGTAACAGCTTCGTGCGGCGCGGGCACGGCCCGATCTACAGCGGGATGTTGCCGTGCTTTTTCGGCGGATTGCGATCGCGCTTGTTGCGCAGCATTGCAAACGCGGTGATCAGCTTACGCCGGGTGAAACGCGGCTCGATGATCTCGTCGACGTAGCCGCGCTCCGCGGCGATGTACGGGTTCGCGAATTTGTCCTTGTACTCGGCGATCTTGGCGTCGCGGTCCTTCGCCCCTTTGTACAGAATGTTGACCGCCCCCTCGGCGCCCATGACCGCGATCTCGGCCGTTGGATACGCGTAGTTCATGTCCGCCCGGATGTGCTTCGAGTTCATCACGCAATACGCGCCGCCGTACGCCTTGCGCGTGATCACCGTGATCTTCGGCACCGTGGCCTCGGCCAGCGCGTACAGCAGTTTCGCCCCGTGAATGATGATGCCGCCGTACTCCTGATCGGTGCCCGGCAGAAAACCGGGAACGTCTTCGAGCACGAGCAACGGGACGTTGAAGGCATCGCAGAAGCGGACGAAGCGCGCCCCTTTTCGCGACGCGTTGATGTCGAGCACACCGGCCAGAAACGCCGGCTGATTCGCGACCACACCGACCGGATGGCCGTTCAGGCGTATGAAGCCGACCACGAGGTTGCGCGCGAAATGCTGGTGCACTTCGAGGAAGTGATCGTCGTCGGCAATCGGCCGGATCAGGTCGCGGATTTCATACGGCTGGTTCGGAGAGTCGGGGATGAATGTGTCGAGCTGCTCGTCGACGCGGTTCACATCGTCCGTCGTCGCCGCGCGCGGCGGCTCTTCCATATTGTTCGACGGCAAGTACGAAAGCAGCTCGCGGATTGTGGCGATGCAGTCTTCGTCTGAATCCGCCGCAAAGTGCGCAACGCCCGAGGTTTGATTGTGCGTGTCCGCGCCGCCGAGTTTTTCCTTCGTCACCTCTTCGTGCGTCACCGT
>JAFAOU010000004.1 GCA_019247495.1 Acidobacteriota bacterium | reverse complement strand
GACGGCGGAATCGGATCGCTGTCGCCGTGTCCGCCGGTCGCACCGATCGCGTGAATGGCCACGAGCATGCGCGGACCGACTGCCCAGCCGTTGTTGATGCCGTTGCGCAGTCCGACGTCGACGTAGTCGCTCGCGCCGAGGTTGCGGACGGTCGTGAAGCCCGCGTCGATCGTCTTGCGCGCGAACGTCGTCGCCAGAATGGCCTGCTCGGCCGGATGGCGCATCAGCGTCTGGAAATAGTTGAGGTAGTAGTTCTGCGCATTCTCCTCGGTGAGATGAACGTGCGAATCGATCAGACCCGGCAGCAGCGTGGCGTCGCCGAGGTCGATGACTTGCGCGTCAGCGGGGATGTCGACGTTCGCGCCGGCTGCGACGATGCGGTTGCCCTGCACGACGACCACCCCATTGCGGATGATGCTGTCCGAGTTGCCGTCGAAGAGGTGCGCGGCGCGGAGGACGATCGGCTTCGGCATCGTCGCGGGCGCGGCCTGTTGCGCCAGGACCTGCGACGCGGTGAAAAGAAAGGCGGCTGCGATCGATTTCATGGCCGCGAAACGTAGCACAGCGCCGCCGGTACGAAGTCCTTCGTAACAAAGACGTGAACGAAACGCTTACTCCCTAACTTTCGATGCGCCGCTACGTCTCAACGTGCCATGAAGACAATGCGTCGTCTCATGTCGTTCATCGTCGTTCTCTGTCTGCCCTTTGCCGTGCACGCACAAACGCGCGAGCCGGCCATCACCTTCGACATCAAACGGGCCACCGGTCCGATCACCATCGACGGCGACCTTTCCGATGCGGCCTGGAAGGATGCCTTGCGAGTGGACAAGTGGTACGAGACCAATGCCACCGACAACACCGAGCCGAAGATGAAGAACGTGGCCTGGATGACCTACGACGACCATTTCTTCTACGCGGCCTTTCACTTCGAGGATCCGAATCCGGAGAAAATCCGCGCGCCGTTCGCCGACCGCGACAACGTCTCCAGCGCCACCGACTACGGCGGCGTCATCCTCGACACGCGCAACGACGGGAAGACGGCCATCCTCTTTCTGTCGAACGCCCGCGGCATCCAGTACGACTCCGTGAGCGACGACACCAGCGGCAACGAGGACAGCTCGCCCGATTTCTTCTGGGAGTCGTCGGCGAAGATCACCAAGACGGGGTGGGATCTGGAGCTGCGCATCCCGTTCTCATCGCTCCGCTACAAGAAAGCCGATCCGCAGACCTGGGGCATCCTGCTCTACCGGAACTATCCGCGAGACCGCCGCTATCAGATGTTCGCCAACAAGCTTCCGAAGGGCGGGAACTGCTTCATCTGCAACGAGAACAAGATCACCGGGCTGACCGGTCTGCCGCAGGGTGGTCACATCGTGGCCGCGCCGTATATGACGGTGAAGGAGCAAGGATCACCACGCAATGACACGCTTGGCAACCGGCTGGTGAACGCACCGGCGAAGATCGACGGCGGCATCGATGTGAAATGGACGCCGAACGCCGACACGGCGATCGACGGCACATTGAATCCTGATTTTTCGCAGGTGGAGTCGGATGTCGCCGCAATCTCGGCGAACCAGCGCTTTGCCATTTTCTTCTCGGAGAAGCGTCCGTTCTTTCTCGAAGGCGTGGAGCTGTTCAGCACACCGATTCAGGCGGTTTACACGCGAACGATCACGTCGCCGCGCTTCGGTCTGCGATCGACCGGCAAGTTCGGCGACAACGACTACACCGCGATCATCGCCTCGGACCGTGGCGGCGGGCTGGTCATCCTTCCCGGTCCGAACGGCTCCGATTTCGCCAACCAGGATTTCAGCTCGACGGTAGCCATCGGCCGCATCCGCCACAATTTCGGCCTGTCGTACCTCAGCCTCCTCGGCACGTTCCGCGAGTCCGAAGGCGGCGCACACAACCGCGTCCTGGGCCCCGATTTTCAGTGGCGGATCAATGACAAGGAGACGGTCACCGGTCAGGTTCTCGTCAGCGACACCAAGACTCCCGACCGCCCTGACCTGGCCGCGGAGTGGAACGGGCAAACGATGAAGGGTCACGCTGAATACGTCTGGTGGACGCACAACACGAAGCACATCGATTGGTACACCGAGGCGAAGGATTACAGCGACCGCTTCCGGGCCGATAACGGTTTCGTGCCTCAAGTCGGCTATCGCGAGGAGTTTTTCGAGGGTGGCTACACGATGCGGCCGACCACAGGCTTTGCCAATCGCATCCGACTGTTCCTGAACGGCGATTACTCGGCGGCCACGAACGGCGATCGCCTCTTCGCCGACCGTTCTGCGGGTATCGGTTTCGACGGCAAGTTCGCGTCGAGCACGCGCCTGCGCTTCTCGGTCAACAGCGTCCGCAGCGGCGACAAGGTCCTGACGCGGCATCAGCTGCTCTATTCGATGCAGTTCACGCCGTCCAACATGTTCTCGAACATCCAGCTCAGCGGCTCCGCCGGCGAGGATGTCGACTTCTCGAACACGCGCCTCGGCCGCGGTGTAAGCGCCAACGTCGGCGCCACGATCCGCCCCACCGATCACCTCGAGCTGCGCTACAACCAGAGCCTGAGCTGGCTCAACGTGAAACCGCTGCCGAACCAGATCGACGCCGATCGCGGCCGTCTCTTCACCGCGCAGGTCGAACGCATCCGCGCGACCTACACGTTCAATTCGAAGATGTTCGTCCGCGGAATCGTGCAGAACGTCCGCACGAACCGCAACCAGGAGCTCTTCCTCAATTCGATCAACCAGCACAGCGGCAACGTGACGTCATCACTCCTCTTCGCCTACAAGCTGAACTGGCAAACGCTGCTCTTCCTCGGCGTCGGCGACGAACGGGATGTGGATGTCGACATCAACAAGCTGCAGCCCGCCAGCAGGCAGTTGTTCATGAAGGTGTCGTACGCGTTTCAAAGGTGATGAAGCGCCAATGATCGTAGCGCCGGCCGCTGGCCGGCTGGACCGCCGCCGGCTCGGCGGCGAGACCCGCCAGCGAGCCGCTGGCGGTCCAGCCGACGAGCCGTCGGCGCTACGCCGTTACGCGTTCGATTGCTGCGAAGAGCGCGGCAGTGTCGCGGTAGTCCTCGAACACCACGGCCGCGCCGCTGCGGCTGCCGACGCCGATGAATGGCAGTTGGAGGGTTGCCGCTGCGCGGACGTCCCACGGCGCGTCGCCGAAGGAGACGATGACGTCGTCGACACTTCCCGCGAGCTCGATGCCGCGTTGCAGGATCGCTTCACGCGAGATGTCGTCGTCGCACGACGCGAGCGGCAAATCGGTGGGCAATCCCGCCCGCGCAAGTTTCAGCCGCGCGGAGTCGCCCCACGCGCCGGTGCAAAGGGCAATACGCCATTCGCGAGCGCGGAGTTGCTTGATAAATGCGCAGGCGCCGACGATCTCGTCGAGAAACTTCATGCGCTCATCGAGTAGTTGAACGCAACGTGTTCGATCCAGCGACAACTCGTGCTCCGTCGGCACGCGGCCGCGTGCTTCCCGCAGCGCCTGGATGGCGATTCCTCGATCGGTGACGTGCTCGTAGTCATTCCAATTCGTGTTGAGCGGGAATCCGAAGACGTCCATGAACGCCTGGGCGCGGCACTCCGAGTCGATGTCGTTGCTCGCCGTCAGCGTCCCGTCGATGTCGAAGAGTGCGATGGGCATGAAAAAGGCCGCCAGTTTCGGCGGCCTTGCAATTTACGCCTTGCGATCCGGCGCCGGGGTTGGAACCGGCGCGGGTGGGATGGGCGTCGCGACGTCTGTCGACGGCCCCGAGCCTGGCGCGATGGTCATTGTTTCGCCGGGGCTTTGTTCGGGGTAGTACTCCTTCATCTTCAGGTAGTCGTTGCCGGTTTCCTCGCGGAGGATGTCGTTGACTTCCCATCCCTCCAGCGTCTCGCGCTCGAGGAGCTTGCGGGCGATGCGGTCGAGGGACGACTTGTGCGTGGTGATGATTTCCTTGGCCTGGTTGTAGGCCTTGTCGAGGATGCGCTTGACCTCGCGGTCGATCTCGACGGCGGTGGCTTCGGAGAAATCCTGATGCTGCGCGAACTCGCGGCCGAGGAAGATCGCTTCTTCCTTCTTGCCGAAGGTCACCGGACCGAGTTCGGACATGCCCCATTCGCAGACCATGCGACGAGCCATGCCGGAGGCGCGCTCGATGTCATTGCCGGCGCCGGTGGTGATCTCGTTGACGAAGATCTCCTCGGCGAGACGGCCGCCCATGAGAACGGCCAGCATGGCCTCGAGGTAGCGCTTCGAATACGAATACTTGTCCTCGGTCGGAAGCTGCTGGGTCAGGCCGAGGGCGCGTCCGCGCGGGATGATCGTGACTTTGTGGAGAGGGTCGGCGGCGGGAAGAACGGCCGCGACGATCGTGTGGCCGGACTCGTGGTACGCCGTGTTGCGCTTCTCGCGATCGCTCATTACCATCGACTTGCGCTCGACGCCCATGAGGACCTTGTCCTTGGCGAACTCGAAGTCGACCATCTGCACTTTCTTCTTGTCGTAACGCGCGGCGTTGAGCGCGGCTTCGTTGACGAGATTGGCGAGATCGGCGCCGCTGAATCCCGGCGTTCCCCGCGCGATGACGACCGGATCGACATCCTCGGACAGCGGAATCGTGCGGGTGTGGACGCGCAGGATGCCTTCGCGGCCTTTGAGGTCGGGCAGATCGACGACGACGCGGCGGTCGAAACGGCCGGGACGAAGCAGCGCGGGATCGAGGACATCCGGCCGGTTGGTGGCGGCGACGAGGATGACGCCGTCGTTCGATTCGAAGCCGTCCATCTCGACGAGGAGCTGGTTCAGCGTCTGTTCGCGTTCATCGTGTCCGCCGCCGAGGCCGGCGCCGCGGTGACGGCCGACTGCGTCGATTTCATCGATGAAAATGATGCACGGCGCGTTTTTCTTGCCCTGCTCGAAGAGGTCGCGCACGCGCGAGGCGCCGACGCCGACGAACATCTCCACGAAGTCGGAGCCGGAGATGGAGAAGAACGGCGCGTTCGCTTCGCCGGCGATGGCGCGGGCCAGCAGAGTCTTGCCGGTTCCCGGAGGTCCCATCAGCAGCACGCCTTTCGGGATCTTGCCGCCGAGCTTCGTGAACTTCTGCGGCTCCTTGAGGAACTCGATGATCTCGTGCAGTTCGATCTTGGCCTCATCAACGCCGGCCACGTCCTTGAACGTGACCTTCTTGGCGTTTCCGGAGAGGAGCTTCGCCTTCGATTTGCCGAAGGAGAGGGCCTTGTTGCCGCCCGCCTGCATCTGGCGCATGAAGAAGATCCAGAGGACGACCAGGAAGACGATCGGCGCCCACATAATCAGCCCGCTGACCAGGGGGCTGTCGGCGGCGTGCTCGACCTCGACCTTCACGTTGTGAGCGCGGAGTTGGTCGATCATGGCCGGATAGTTCGGCGGCGCCGTGGTGTGAAACTCTTTCTTGCCGCCGGGAATGGCCGCCTTGGTTTCGCCGCGGATGTCATCGGCGTGGATGACGACGCTCTCGATGTAGCCCTGATTGACGCGGTCGAGAAACTGGCTGAAGGCGATGTTCTCGGTCGTCGCTTTCGTCGTCTGGAAAAGGCTCCACAGCAGGAACACCAGAACGATGATGACGACCCAGAGGAGCGCCGTTTTAATCGTCGAATTCAATGATTGCCTCCAAGGGTGCACGCGGATGCTTCGCGCGTGCCATGCATAACGGGGTCAACAACGGAGCTGATGCGACTGAAAATTCTGAATCTAGCTGTCATCCTGAGCCGCCGGAGGCGTCGGAGCCGAAGGCGGAGCGCCGGAGGACGGTCGAAGGATCTCCGGCTTGGTAACCAGGATCGGGCGGCGGCCTTTTCACGATGCAAGCAATGAGGGGGTCCTTCGACCGTCCTCCGCAACTCTGGCTTCGCCTCCGTCGCTGCGGCGGCTCAGGATGACAGCGCGCCTGCTACGTTACGACAGCCAGGTACGGAAGGTTTCCGTGGCGGCCTTCGATCTCCAGTCCATAGCCCACGTACGCGCCTTCGCCGCCCTCGAAGGCGACGAAATCGGCGGTCAGATCGACGGTGCGCGCATCGGGGCGGTCGATCAGCGCCACGAGCTTAAGGCTGGCGGGATTCTTCTGACGGAGCTGGGCCAGAAGGTACGTCTCGATCACGCCGGTGCTGACCACGTCCTTGACCACGTAGACATTGCGGCCGCTGATGTCGATCCAGCTCAGGAAGTCGATCTCCATCGTCGAGTCGATCTGCGTGTGGGACACGTCGCGGACGACGTCGATGAATCCGTAGCCGGCCTCACCGGGCATGCGCCGCAGCAGGTCGGCCACGAAACACGACGCGCCGTTGAGGATGCCGAGGAGGAAGAGTGGAGAGTCGCCGGCGTCGTCGCGAACCTCGGCGGCGAGTGCAGCCACGCGCCGTTCAATCTCGTGAGCGCCGAACACCTTCGTAAGTTTGTTGGTGAGTTTGCTCAATCGCCACCTCGTAAAGATCGGCGGTTTCGCCAGTCACTTTGAACAACTCGGAGACCTCGACGCCGGCCACCCAGACGATCGTGTCGTTCCAGAGGAGAAGCGGGATGCGGTCGCGGGACGTTGCGGCAATCTTACGATCAATGAGGAGATCCTTCAGTTTTTTGTCGTGAGCCATGCCGAGCGGGCGGAAGCGATCGCCGTCGCGGCGATTGCGGACGGTGAAGTGAGGCTTTGAGCCTTTTGGAAGTTGGATTCGCTGATTGCCCGATTCGTAGTTTGCTCGATCGATACGGATCGTCGTTTCGATTTCGGGGATGTAGACCTCGCTGCCTGCATCGATCTCGAATTCGAAAGGGAGCGTTTCTTTCTTTCGGCGGCGGAGGATGATTTCGTCTCCGTCCTTCAACAGCTCGAGCGACTTCGTGACCGAGGTTCGCTCGCTCGCCACCGCCAGCCGTTCCAGATCCGACGCGGACACATCGCGCGCCTCGGGATCGAGTCTCCGAATGTGCCGCAGCAGCAGCGCCTGACGGATCCACGGATCGTCCGGCATCGAACGGAAGCGCGTTTCGTCATCGGTCGTCACCACCTCTTCGCTCGCATCGATGGCGCGCTCCAGCCACGGCCACTGCTGGCGTGCGTGATCGGCGACCGCGGCGAGATTGTCGATGATGCCCGGATCGAACTCACGGAGCGTGGCGCGAATGCGATTCCGCAGAAAACGCGGATCGGCGTTCGATCGATCGAATCGCGGCGTGATCTTGCGCTGCTTGAGAAACTCCTCGATTTCGATCCGAGTCACGTTCAGCAGCGGCCGGATCACGCCATCCTCGCGAAGCGGATGAATCCCGCGCAACGCCGCGATGCCGCCGCCGGTCATCAGGCGCATGACTACTGTCTCCGCCTGATCGTTCTTCTGATGCGCGGTTGCGATCAGCGCGTCGCCGGCGATTTCGCGCAGCCGCGCGTGCCGCACCTCGCGCGCCGCCGCCTCGATGCCGCGATCCCGGACGGCCGCGGGCTCGAGCGTCCCATCGGCAACGCGAAGCGCGACGTCGTAGCGCGCGCACAGCTCGCGCACGTACGCCTCATCGTCATCCGACTCGGCGCCGCGCAAATGATGATTGATGTGCGCCACGCTGAATTCGATATCAACTTCCACCAACGCGACGAGCAACGCGGTGGAATCGACGCCACCCGAAACCGCGGCGACGATCGGTCCGTGGATGTCGTTCTCCGCGAAGAAGCCTCGGATGGCGTCGACGATCATTCCGATAGCGTACTTCCGTATGATCTCTCCATGCCTGCAACGACATTCAACGTGCCCGATTCCTACAAGCACTACCCGAAACTCATCGCCCCGAACGACGATCTCATCCTCGGCGGCGCGCAACTCAAGTGGTACGACATCCATCGCGCGGAATCGGCGATCAACGAGGCGGTGCAAAAGGAAGCGCGCGACTTTCTGCGCAATGATTCCGGACTCGAAATCGACGGCGACCTCGGATTCGTCATCCTTCACCTCTGCGGCGACTCCTTTTTCTTTCTCATCGTCTGCACCTGGCGCAATGCGAATGAACTGTGGGAAACGACGTATGCGAAAGACGGCGACACGCCATTCGCGCTTTTTCCGAAGGAGAGACACAAGCCTGTCTTCTGCGTCTGGGAGTTCGGCGCCGTGATCCACGAGCAGAAGGCCTGGACGAATTACCTCTACTCCGCACGCGACGACGAAGCGCGCCGCGTCTGGATGGCCGATCGCTTTCGCGGCGCGGTGTGAACGCACTTCATCGTCGAAATTCGCACTTCGTGACACCCACATGCAGCTCGTGATTTGAGCGAAAGAAGCGTCGCAGCGATCTTGTCTCTCCGTGGGCAACACAAGGAGAACCAAATGAAAACGACAGTGACGCAGTGGGCAACGAAAGCGGCGGGAGCGGGCGCGATCGCCCTTCTTCTGACAACGCCGGCCTTCGCGCAGTCGCGCGGCGGCTGGAACCAAAACAACACCAACAACGATCGCAACGGACAGGCGAGCAGCCAGCGCGACAACGGCAATCGCCAGTACGGCAACAACGGACAGGCCGGTACCTCGCACGACAACGCCAACCCGACGTACGGCAACAACGCGCAGGGCAGCTACCAGCGCGATAACGGCAACGACAGCTATCGCGAGAATCAGCGCGTCAACGCCACCGGCAAGGTGACCTCGTTCAATCGCGAGCGCGACGGGTATCGCGTGCAACTCGATCGCGGAGAGTCGTTCTGGGTTCCGCAGTCGAAGTTCGGCAATCGCGCCCGCGATCTTCGCGTTGGCGTCTCCATCACCCTCGGCGGCATCTTCCGCGGCGGATCGATCTACGCCGACGCGGTGAGCTGGCCAACGGCGTACGGATACACCAACGGCTTCGTGCGCGGCACAGTGGAGCGCGTCGACTACCGCACCGGAACCGTTTGGCTTCGCGACTCCGCTTCCGGCCGTCTCATCACCGCGGACGTCAACGGCCGTTCCCTCCGCAATCTTCGCCGCGGCGAATACGTGGAGTTGACCGGCCAGTGGATTCGCGGCGGAGTTTTCGACGTCGCTCGAATCGACAACATCAGCGGCTACCGCCGGTAATCGCATCCTTCGCAGTCCGACAAAAACGCCCGAGGCATCGCGCCTCGGGCATTTTGTTTTCACTGCATGTAGCCGAGGGAACGCAGCGTTGCTTTCTCCTCCTCGTCGAGGTCGGCTTGGGCATTCGATGGGTTGGCCGTCGCAGTCGACCGCCAGCGGTCGAGAATGACGCGGAGTTGATCGCGTTGCGTCTTCGGTAGCGCATCGAGGTTCGTCCGCTCGCCTGGATCGCTGACAAGGTCGTAAAACTCTTCGCGATGCGTGCGCAGATTACGGATCAGCTTCGCGCCGCCGGTGCGCACCGAGGCCACCTCGCCGCGCAGATCGCCGAACGCAGGAAGGAGAGGGGCGGCCCGGGGTGGGCCAGGCGACGTAATCAGGCACGCCAGACTGCGTGCCTGGTTCCCGGAGCGTGGTTTCGCGGCAGGGAGCCTGGCGAGCGTGAGGAGAGTCGGCGCGACGTCCATCAACCGCACCTGTCCCTGCACTCTGCGGCCGGAGAAAACGTGGCCGGGATAGCGGACGACGAGCGGAACGCGCAGCACTTCGTCGTACAGCGTCTTGTAGTGCGCTGCCTGTCCATGCTCGAGAAACTCCTCGCCGTGATCGGCAGTGATGGCGATGATGGTGTTGTCCTCGATACCGTGTCGCCGGAGCGTGTCGAGAATGCTGCCAATGTTCGCGTCGACCCAGGCGATCTCGCCGTCGTAGAGCGCGACGTCGTGATGGAGATCGCGGCTGGCCATGCCCTGATGAATCGAATCGACATCCCCCGTCGCACGTCCGGTGTAGGCGCTGTCGAACATTCGCGCGTACGGCTGCGGCGGGTTGTAGTTGTAATGGACGTCGAAGAAGTGCAGGAAGAGGAAGAACGGACGAGCATCGCGCGCGGCCGCGTGCCGGTTGAGAAAGCCGATGGCGCGTTGGGCGACGTCGCGTGACGTTACCGCCGCGCGTGACTTCTCGCCAGCCACACGCAGCAGCGTGTAGTCGTCGTATTCATCGAAACCGCGGCTGAAACCGTAGATACCGTCGAGGTACGTGGCCGACACGAAACCGGCGGTCGTGTAGCCGGATCGCTGCAAGCGCATCGGCAGCGTGTCGACATTGCTGCCGAGCCGCAGCCGGTTCGTGATGACGCCATGCTCCTCCGGTGCGAGCGACGTCATCAGCGTCATGTGCGCGGGCAGCGTCCACGATGTTGGCGAGATTACGGTCTCGAAGAGGGCACCGTCCGCGGCGAGCGAATCGATGTTCGGCGACGTTCGCCGCGGGTAGCCATACGCATGCAGATGATCGGCGCGCAGCGAATCGATGGAAATCAGCAGAATGTTCGGAGCGCCCGCCCGCGCGGCGTGACGGACGGATTCGCGCTGCCCTTTTGCAAGCGGCGCAAGCGCGCAGGCGACGATTGCGATCGCGAGGCCGGCGGTCGCGCTTCGCGAAAGCCACTGCGACGACGACGTCAGCAGTGAAAACGCAACGAATACAAGTAGCGCCGCCAAGGAGCAGACGACCGCATTCATCATCGGCGACAGCAGACCGCCCGTGGCAAGTCCGAGCGCGGCCATGGAAACGATCGAAACCGCGATCGCGCTTCCTCGCGGCAGCCGGCGTGCCGCGAAACTGACAGCGACCGCGATCGGAAAGAGCACGCAGAACGTCGCCGTCGCGGCAACGGCGAAAAGCAACGCGACGTCGCCGATCGAGCGCAGGCTGCGCTCCGGATGAACCCAGGCGGGCGCCGACGCGAGCAGGTTCCAGTCGAGCTGATCGGCCACGCGCCGCGCCAGCCGGATGATGCGCAGATCGCGCACGCGTCCCGCGCCGGACCCGCCTAACGCGTAGAGATTGACGGCGGCGCTGAATAACGAGAACGAGACGGACGAAGCGAACGGGAGCGGCAGAACGGGCATCCGTCGAACAGCCATGCCGCTCGCTACGAATGACGCCGCGTTGCGTTGAACGTAAAGTCTCCAGCACCGCGCTCGGTGTCATACTTCGGCACGATGTTTCAGGAGGTTCCGTGAACTGTCCGCGCGATGCCGCAGCCCTCGAATTGAAAACGGTTGGCCATGCGAACGTCCAGACCTGCCCGCAGTGCAGCGGGATGTTTCTCGAGCACGGTCAGCTGAACGCCATCACCGATCCGACGCCGGGCGATCTCGAATTCTCGACCGTCGATCAAGACTCGTATCAACACGACGATGAGTTCGGGCCGATCTCCTGTCCGCGCGACGCCACCACGATGCGCAAGGTCGACTTCAACATCGAAAGCAACATCATTCTCGACTATTGCCCAACGTGCCACGGCTTCTGGCTCGATGCGAACGAACTTGCGCGCATCAACGATGAGGTGAAGCGGCTGAACGACGCAGGCGCCGAGGTGCCGGATCCGCTGCTGGTGAGGATCTCGAACTTCTTCTGGAACCTGCCAGTCCCGCACTGATGATCAGCGACACGTGCCGTTCGCTCATCGCCGATTCACGGCGATTCAGCACCACGTACGGCGCCGGATTTTTTAACCATCTGCCGATGGCTCTCCTCGCTCTCGAGCGCCTCGGCGGCGACGACGCGCGCCTGCGCGAGTTCGCGTCGTTTTACGCGAAACGCCTGCGGCCGCAAGCTCCCGGCGAATCGCTGCCGCACGGCGATTGGCGCGAGGCGCTCGGACAACGCCGATATGAATCTGCGCTCGCCGCGAAATTCGACGATGACGTTCGGACTCGCGGCGCGACGGCTTTGCTTCACGATGTCGTTCCCCATCTCACCACCGGACTGCCCAGCGAAGCATTCCACGGTGCGATCCGCGTCGCGTACGCAGTCGACAGCGGCGACGATGTCGATGTCGCCGCGGCGCTTGCGTCGTGGGTAACGGGCTTCAGCGCATTCGGTGGTACGGGCGACACGAGATTCGCCTCCGCGGCCGACGCGTTTGCAGCGATCGCCGCCGACGATCGCTTCGCGACAACGATCGAAGGGCGCAGCATCGATGCCCGGCTTGGCAAGGTAAACGCGCTTCCGGCCTTCGCGGACTACCGCTCGGCGATTGATCACATCGACCTTTCCGATCTGGCCATGATCGCCGCGCGTATCTTTATCGCCACCGGCGACTTCACTGCGCTCCACCTCGTCACCGCGTGCCACGCCGTTCGCGTCCTGACGTCGTTTCTGGGGCCGAACGTGTTCGACGTTCTCGCGAACGCGATGCTCGCCGCGTACGTCGCCATCGGCCGGCCGGCACTCGCGACGACGATCATCGATGACGGCGACGACCTCGCCTCGCGCGCGGCAATGAGCGACGACGATCACGACCTGAAACTCGTCTACTGCTGTTTGCAGGAAGAAGCGCACTACAACTCAGGACTGCATCGAACCGCCGCCGCTGTCCGGCTTGGCGTTCGCTGAGGCTTTACCACGCCCGCACCCGCTCCGCCGGTTTCAGGTACAGCTTCTCGCCGGGCTTCACGTTGAACGCCGCGTACCACTCGTCGATGTTGCGCACAGTGTCCGCGCGGAACTCGCCGGGAGCGTGGCCGTTGGTCAGAAGCGAGTTGCGCAGCGCCTCGGGGCGGAACTTCGAGCGCCACACTTGCGCGAACGCGAGGAAGAAACGCTGGTCGCCGGTCAAGCCGTCGGCGGACGGTGCGGGCTTCCCGCTGTACGCGCGGCGGTATCCGTCGTACGACGCGGAGAGCCCGGCGACGTCGGCGATGTTTTCGCTCAGCGTCAGCTTCCCGTTGATGTGCATGCCCGGCAGCGGCTCGTACTTGTCGAACTCCGCGGCCAGCCGGTCGGCGGCGCCGCTGAAATGCGCGAAATCATCTTTCGTCCACCAGTTCTGCAGCCGCCCCGCCGCATCGAACTGGCTGCCCTGATCGTCGAAACTGTGACTGATTTCGTGGCCGATCACCGTGCCGATTCCGCCGTAGTTCACGACCGGATCGGCCGTGCCGTCGAAGAACGGCGGATTGAGAATCGCGGCCGGAAAATTGAGCGCGTTCTGCAGCGGCAGGTTTACCGCGTTCACCGTCTGCGGCGTCATCCACCACTCGGTCTTGTCGACCGGTTTCGCGAGCTTGGCCAGACTGGCGTGGTAGTCGAAAAGCTGCGAGCGAATTGCATTGCCGAGGGCGTCGTCGCGTTTGATGACGAGACCGTCGTAGCCGCGCCAGTGCTCGGGATAGCCGATGCCGACGTAGAGCGTGCTCAGTTTCGCCTTCGCTTTCATCTTGGTCGCGGGCGACATCCACGTCAGGTTGTCGATGCGGTGACCGAAGGCGGCGATGATGTTCTTCACCATCGCCTGCGCCGCGGCTTTCGACGCGGGCGGGAAGTAGTGCTTCACGTATAGCTTGCCGACGGCGTCGCCGAGGGCCGCGCCGGTGGCGCCGACGGCGCGCTTCCAGCGGACGCGCTGTTGCGGCGCACCGGAAAGCGTTGTCCCGTAAAACTTGAAGTGCTCGTCCGCGAACGCTTTCGGCAGCAGATACGCCGCGCGGTCGATCGCGTGAAACGTCAGGTAATCCTTCCAGACCGCGAGCGGCTCGCTGCCGGTGAGTTTGGCAATGCCAGTCACTGCCGATGGCTGCCACACCATGAGCATCGGCTGCGCGGACAGGTCCGCGGCTTTGAAATACGCCGTCCAATCGAGCCCCGGTGCTTTCGCCGAAAACTGCGCCAGCTTCCACGGATTGTTCGCCTTGTGTACATCCTCGGAATCCGTCCGGCTGACATGCGCCTCGGCGATCTTGTGCTCGAGCGCGTAGATGTGTTCCGCGCGCTCCGCGGCGTTCGCGACGTGGGCAAGACCGAGGACGGCGGCGATGTGCGCGCGGTACTTCGTCTGCAGCTCGACGTCCTTCGGCTCCTTGCGCAGGTAGTTCTCGCGATCGGGGAGACCGAGGCCGCCCTGGAGGAGATAGCCGACGTTGCGAGTGGGACTGTCGAAATCGGGCGAGACCCAGAGTCCGAAAAGACGGTCGGTGTAGAAGTTCGTGTTGTTGAGCGCGTCGACGTCGGCGCGCAACTGGCTGCCGAGGATGCGGGCCAGCGATGACTTGTCGGCGATCGCGGCGATCAGATCGAGTTCCGGCTGGATCGTTTTCAATCCACGCGCCTCGATCGATTTCTCGTCCATGAACGCCGCGTAGAAATCGCCGATCTTGCGTTCTTCGGAACCGGCTGCGGCTTTCGATTTGTCCGCATCCTGAATCAGCTTCGACGTCCGCTCGTTCGCTTTTTCCTCGAGGATCGTGAAGACACCGAGGACCGCGCGGTCGGGCGGAATGGGCGTGTTCCTCGTCCACGTGCCGTTCGCGTACGCGTAAAAGTCATTGCCCGGCTTCACGCTCTTGTCCATGCCGGCGGGATCGAGGCCGTGATTCGGAACGGGAGCGGCAGCGGTGAGAACGAGCAGAAACGTGACAGCGAGCGCGAGCTTTCGTGAGGTCATGCGCTATCGTAACCCGCTGCCGATGCTCGCCTTTCTCGCCGTTTGTGCCGTTCTTGTCGACGATCCCCAAACATCGCCGCCGGCCGCATCCGAGACGATCGTGGTGACCGCGACACAGACGAAGACACGGCTGAGTGATACGCCTACAAGCGTAGTAGTCATCTCGCGGGAGACGATGCGGAGCACGGCGGCCACGACGACCGACGACGCCCTGCGGCAGGTGCCGGGCCTCACGCTCTTCCGCCGCTCCGGCAGCCGCAGCGCCAATCCGACCTCGCAGGGCGTGTCGCTGCGCGGCGTCGGTGCCAGCGGCGCCTCGCGCGCGCTCGTGCTCGACGACGGCATCCCGCTCAACGATCCGTTCGGCGGCTGGATTTACTGGGGCCGCGTGCCGCGCGTTGCCATCGATCGCATCGAAGTCGTGCGCGGTGGAGCGTCCGATCTCTACGGCAGCGGCGCGATGGGCGGCGTCGTGCAGTTCATCCGGCGTAGTAATGATGACGTTGCGTTCGAGACGAGCGCCGGAAACGAGGGGACTGGAACCGCATCGCTCTTCGCGGCGATGAAACGCGGCGACTGGAGCGGCAGTATCGACGCCGATTTCCTGACGACCTCGGGATACATCCTCGTCCAGCCATCGCAGCGCGGAATCGTCGATGCCGAAGCGGATACGCGCCACACCACGCTCGACGCCGCGGTTCGTTACGCCGGTTCCTTTCTTCGGCTCTCGCACTACGCGGAGTCGCGCAACAACGGCACGCCGTTGCAGATCAATGACACGTCCATCCGCCAGATTGCCGCGGGAACGGACCTTCGCACCGGTAGCGGCTCGTTGCTGTTGCGCGGTTACGGCAGCGATCAGGATTACCACCAGACTTTTTCCGCCGTTTCGCCCGATCGCAACAGCGAACGGCTGACCGTCGATCAGCGCGTGCCGTCGTCCGGCCGCGGCGGATCGCTGCAATTGTTCTCGACGATCGGTCGGAACGTGATCGTCGCGGGCGGCGACGCGCGCCAGGTCAAAGGCGCCAGCGACGAGCTGCAGTTCGCCGCCATCAACGGCAAAATCACGCACGCCGATGTTTTCGGCCGGCAACGCGACGCCGCCGCGTATATCGAAGACGTGGCCACGCTCTCGCCGCGCGTCACGCTGAGCGCCGGAATCCGTTTCGACTCGTGGCGCAACTTCGACGCGCAACGGAACGGCACGCCACTTGCCGATCGCAGCGACGACGCCTGGAGTCCACGCGTGACGCTGCTCATTCACGCATCCGATCGTCTCGCCTTCACCGCCGCCGCGTACCGATCATTCCGCGCGCCGACGCTGAACGAGCTCTATCGCAACTTTCGCGTCGGCAACGTTCAAACGCTCGCCAACGAATCGCTCGGCGCCGAGCATCTTTCCGCAATCGAGCTCGGCGTCCGCAGCGGACCATTGCGATTAACGGCGTTCTCGATGTCCACCGACGACACGATCGCCAACGTGACCCTCTCCTCAACTCCCGCCCTCATCACCCGCCAACGCCAAAACCTCGGAAGCAGCCGCTCCCGCGGCGCCGAGCTCGATTTCGAACAGCGCGTATCGACGCAATGGCGCGTTTCCGCCGGCTACCTCTACTGCGACGCCACCGTCACCAGCGGCGACCTCACTGGCAAACGCCTCCCGCAAGTCCCGCGCAACACCGCCACGCTGCAACTCGCGTTTACTCCGACGCGCGGCAGCTTCGGCGTGCAGGCTCGCTCGTCATCGATGCAGTTCGACGACGACATCAACCAGTTCCCCCTCCGCAGCTACGTCGTCGCCGACTTGTTCGCGTCCTACCCAATCGCTGCGCGCTTCGACGCCACGATCGCGATCGAAAACGCCACCAACCGCCGCATTGAAGTCAGCGCGACGCCCGTACTCACCCTCGGTACTCCGCGTACGATCAGGGTGGGGCTTCGGTATGGACTCGCGCGATAGGTGTGGCACAGACACTCTTGTCTGTGCTTTTGCACGATGCAGCGGCTGGCATCGCCAACAACAGTCGTCGCAAGCCTCACCAGCACAGACAAGAGTGTCTGTGCCAAATCAATCCTGCCGCGATCAGCGCTTGTTGAAACCGCCAAAGTCGCTTGTTACCCGCCGCATATAATTCGCGCCGCTGGCGCTTACCGAGTGCCACGCATCGGAGGACGCATGGACGAACAGACGGGCGGAGCGGCGGAGGCCAGCGCGGCGATTGCCGAGGCGGAGAGCCACAACGAGCCGAAGATCGGGACGAAGGACAAGCTCGAAGAGCTTTGCGTCAACACCATCCGCTTCCTGGCCATCGATGGCGTGGAGAAGGCGAAGTCGGGGCATCCGGGCGCGCCGATGGGGATGGCCGATATGGCCTTCGTCCTCTGGACCGATTTCATGCGCCACGATCCGAAGGCGCCCGATTGGCAGGATCGCGATCGCTTCGTCCTCTCCGCCGGCCACGCGTCGATGCTGCTGTACTCGCTGCTGCATCTCACCGGCTATCCGGAGATGACGCTCGATGAGCTGAAGAATTTTCGGCAATGGGGATCGAAGACGGCCGGCCATCCGGAGTACGGCGACGCGCCGGGCATTGAAGTCACCACCGGTCCCCTCGGCCAGGGATTCGCGAACGGCGTCGGAATGGGCATCGCCTCGAAGATGATGGCGGCTCGCTTTAAC
>JAFAOU010000182.1 GCA_019247495.1 Acidobacteriota bacterium | reverse complement strand
CGGCAACTCCGACACGCTCGTGGTCTTCGTCTCCGGCGACGGCGGATGGGCAGCCATCGATCGCGAGATTTCGAAAGTGCTCGCGGACGACGGCATGCCGGTCGCCGGCCTCAACGCGCTGCAGTACTTCTGGACGAAGCGAACGCCTGAGACTGCCTCGCGCGATCTGGAAACGATCATCGGCCGCTACCTCGACCAGTGGCACAAGTCGCGCGTCGTCCTGGTCGGTTACTCGCGCGGCGCGGATGTGTTGCCGGCGATGATCAGCCGTCTACCAGCCGAGACACGCACCAAAATCCAAGCGATCGTCCTCCTCGGGCCGAGTCCGAAAGTCGAGTTCGAGTTTCACGTGTCCGACTGGCTGCGCGATACGAACGCTGGGTTGCCGGTGAAACCCGAGGTCGAGAAGCTTGCACCGGCCCACATCCTCTGCATTTACGGTGAGAGCGATCACGACTCACTTTGTCCCGCGTTGAAATCGCAGCCGGGTGTGAACGTGATCATGCTCAAAGGCGCCCATCACTTCGACGGCGGCTACGCGAACCTCGGCCGCCTGATCATCGAGCACATCCAGTGAAGCGCCTGATCGTCATCGTGCTGCTTGCCGCGGTTCGCGCGCACGCCGTCGTCCCGGACGAGCGCTGCTCCGCGCGCGCCGACATCACCGGCCTCCCGATCGTCACACTCGGCGCGAAGGTTCCCAGCGACCGCTTCGCCGTGATGATCACCGGCGACGGCGGCTGGCGGCGCATCGACGAGAAGATCACCGACCGCTTGCGCTCCGCCGGTATCCCGATCGTCGGTTTCGTCGCGTCGGACTACTACCGCATTCGCCGCTCTCCCGACGAATCGGCCTGCGCGCTGGAACGCGTCATCCGCTACTACAAGATCCAGTGGCGCAAATCGAAAGTGCTGCTGATCGGCTACTCGCGCGGTGCCGACGTCCTGCCGTTCATGGCCAGCCGTCTTCCGCGCGACCTCCGCGAGTCGACGCAACTCATCGCCCTCCTCGGACTCGAACCGACGATCGATTTCAAATACTCGCCCGCGTGGAGCCTCGCGGCATACACGCATAAAGAGCCGCAGTTCGCGGTGAAGCCGGAGGTCGAGAAACTGCGCGGGATGAACGTGCTGTGCATCTTCGGCGCGAAAGAGAAGGATTCGCTTTGCCACGTCCTCGACCGCACCGCGTTCAAGATCGTCGCCGAGCCGGGCGGACATCACTTCGCCGGCAAGTACCGCGACATCGCGGATGTGATTTTGATCGAGTCGGCTGGGAAGTAGATTCGTCGGGTGTCGGGTGTCGGGTGTCGGGTGGAGATGCGCGTCACGAGTGCTTTTCGTTCTCCGACTCCCCACCCCCGACTCCCTACCCCCGTCAATGATGCAAGACGTCGATCTCGCCTCCCGCCGCGGGGCGTACGACCAGCGACGAATAGTTCCAGGTGTCGTTTTCGTGCGAGGCCGCGGCGTGCACGCGGGCGCTGCCTTTCGGGCCGGAGATGGGGAAGTCGATGTTGGCGAGGCCGCCGTTGGTGTCGACGCTCACTTTGCCCATGACCCACCATCCTTTTTCGATCGGCGTGCCGAGGGCGGCCACGACGCGGGGATCATTCGAGGCGCGCGTGTAGGCCTCGCGATAGACATCGCTGCGCTTGATGACGCTGAAGACGAAGATGACCAGACAGAGAACGGCGGCGGCGCCGAGGACGACGATGATGCCGCAGCCGATGGCGAGCGCTTTCCAGCAGCCGCTCGATTTCGCGGGAGGCGGCGGAGGCGCGCCGGGCGGCAGCGTGTAACTTCCTTGCGGCGGCGTGAATGATCCGGAAGTCGGCGGCGGCGGGGGCGGCGGCGCAACGGTCATCGGAAAACCTCCGCCGCAGAGTTTACGCTAGTGCGTTTACGTGTTCGGCGACGCTGGCGGCGAGACCTTCCATGTCATAGCCGCCTTCGAGCAGCGACAGAACGCGTCCGCCGCTGTGCCGCGATGCCGCCTCGACGATGCGCCGCGTGATCTCGCCGTATGCCTGCTCGGTGACGCGCATGCCGCCGAGCGGATCGCGGCGATGCGCGTCGAATCCGGACGACAGCAGGATCGCCTGCGGCCGATAGTCGTCGATGGCGCGGACGATTACATCCTCGACTCCGCGCTGATAGGCCGCATCGCCAAGCCCTTGTTCGAACGGGATGTTCAGCGTGTAGCCGCGGCCGTTGCCTTCGCCGATCTCGTTCGTCGCGCCGGTGCCAGGGTAGAACGGAAAGCGATGCATCGACGCGTAGAAAACGTCATCGCGATCCCAGAACAGCGCCTGCGTTCCGTTGCCGTGATGGACGTCGAAGTCGAAGACGAACACGCGCTCGATGCCCGGCTGCTCGCGCATCCACTCCGCCACGCACGCGATCGTGTTGAAAAAGCAGAAGCCCATCGGCTGCAGGCGTTCTGCGTGATGTCCCGGCGGCCGCGCCACGACGAAGGCGCGGTTGTCGTTCGCCTGCATCATTTCGTCCGCAGCCGTAAGTGCCGCGCCCACGGCCGTGCGCGCCGCCGCGAATGTCTGCGACGACATCGGATTGTCGCCCGACACGAAATCGCGCAGCCCGGCGCGCGCGGCCTGCTCCAGCGCGCGTTCGTAATCGGCCGAATGAACTTTCGCGATGATGCGATCGGTATCGGCGTGATTGGCGGTATCGCGACTCACGCGCTGGGCGAGCCCCGCGCGATCCACGCCCGCCAGCGCCGCATCCATGCGCCGTGCCGACTCGGGATGCCCGGCGCCGGTGTCGTGTTGGTAGAAGATGGGATTCGTGTAGACGTTCAGCATCAGTGGATCAGTAGATTAGTGGATTTGTAGATTAGGTGGGCCCGCTTTCCTAATCGACTGATCTACTAATCCACTAATCGACTACGTGGTACAACTTCCCGAACTTTGCGCCGCATTCTCCAGGTCACGTTCATCGCGCTGCTCACGATTTTCTTCCTCGGGCTTTTTCTCTGGAAGAGCGACCTGCACGACGTCTGGCGCATCATGACGTTGACCAATCCGTACTGGCTGGCGTCGGCGTTTCTGGTCAATTGGATGGCGCTGGTCTTCCGCACCATTCGCTGGCGCGTGCTGCTCGCGTCACCGAACCCGCCGGCGTTTTATCCGACGTTCTTCGCGAACACGACCGGCTACATGCTCTCGACCGTGCTGCCGATCCGCGCCGGCGACGTGGCGCGTCCGGCGCTACTGGCGCGGCGCACAAACGTCCGCTTCGCCACCGCCCTCGGTACCGTCCTCACCGAACGCGTCCTCGACCTCTTCAGCATCCTCGGCATCTTTCTTTTCTTCTGCGTCCTGCGTTGGAACGCGTTTCCGAACGGCACCGGCGTCGTCCACGGCGGCGCGATCGGTTGCACGATCGTGCTCGTCGCGCTGGTCGTTTTTCTCATCGGTCTCTATTTCTTCAGCGGCACCGTAAGACGTTTGCACGAGCGCATCGGCCGCATCCTGCCGAGGCGTTTCCGCGAGCCGTGGATGAAGTTCTTCGACGCCTTCGCGAAAACGCTCGCCATCACCGAACGTCCGCGCGACTTCTTCACCGTCATCTTCGCCACCGCGGGCGTCTGGCTCTGCCTCACCGCGCAGTACTGGCTGGTCTTCGTGGCCATGCACCGGCAACTGCCGTACGACTCCACGTTCTTCATCAGCGGCGTCACGACGATCGGCGTGGCCATTCCGACGCCGGGCGGTGTGGGTGGTTTCCACAAACTCTGTCAGTGGGCGCTGACGTCGTTTTACGGCTTCGACATCGATAGTTCCGTGGCCATCGCGCTGATCCTTCATCTGGTCGGCGCCGTGCCGGTAGTGTTGACCGGCGTTGCGCTCTTCGCGCGCGAGGGTTTGCGCTGGCGCGACCTCACGCATGCGGCTGACGATGTGGCGGGCGACACCACTTCGCAGTCGTGATATACGGCGGCCCGAATGCGCTGCCCGTTCTGCGGCACTACAGAAGACCGCGTGGTCGACTCGCGCGAAAGCCGTGAGGCGGACGTCATCCGCCGCCGCCGCGAGTGCACAAAGTGCGAGCGCCGCTTCACGAGTTATGAGCGGATCGAGCAGGTTCCGTATCAGGTGGTCAAGCGCGACGAGCGCCGCGAACCGTTCGACCGCGCCAAATTGATGCGCGGTCTGCAGGTGGCCTGCCGCAAACGGCCGGTGCCGCAGGAGAAGCTGGAACGGCTGGCTGACTCGATCGAGCAGGCCATGCAGGACACGACGGAGCGCGAAATCTCCAGCAAAGCGATCGGCAGGATGGTCATCGAACGCCTGCGTGAGCTCGATCCGGTCGCCTATGTCCGATTCGCCTCGGTTTACCGCCGATTCGAGGATGTTGACGCGTTCGTGAAGGAGCTACACCAGCTTCGTTAGCACAAGGAACACGCATTGCAGAGCCAGACTGATGGTTTCCCCGAAATTTTGTGAGAGGACGAAATGACTGACGCGAACGAGACCGCGAAAGAAGAAGCAATCAAGATCCCCGACGTCCTACCGGTACTGCCGCTGAAGGACCTGGTCATCTTTCCGTTCATCATCGTTCCGCTCTCCGTTTCGCGCGACAAATCGATCAACGCCGTCGATCAGGCGCTCGCCGAAAACCGCGTGATCATGCTGACGGCGCAGAAGGATTTCCAGAACGAAGATCCAGCCGAGGACGATCTATATCGCGTCGGGACCGTCGCCATCATCATGCGGATGCTGAAGCTGCCCGATGGACGCATCCGCATCCTCGTTCAGGGTCTCAGCCGCGCGCGCATCGACTACTTCATCCAGACCGCGCCGTTCTTCAAAGCGAAGATCACGCGGATCGAAGAGACCACCTCCAAGGAAAAGGGACTCGAGACCGAGGCGCTGATTCGCGCGGTCAAACAGAACCTCGATCGCGCGGTCGGACTCGGCAAGAACATCAGCCCCGAGGTCATGGTCATCGCCGCGAATCTCGACGATCCGGCGCGTCTCACCGACCTGGCCGCGTCCAACCTCGATCTCAAACTCGAAGAAGCGCAGCAGATCCTCGAAACGATGGATCCGGTCGAGCGGCTCAAGCGCGTCAACGACCTGCTCTCGCGCGAGATCAACCTGCTGACGATGCAACAGGAGATTTCATCGGCCGCGCAAGGCGAGATGAACAAGTCGCAGCGCGAGTACTTTCTGCGGCAGCAGCTGAAAGCGATCCAGTCGGAGCTCGGCGAAGGGGAAGACGTCGCCGAGGACGTTGAGAACTATCGAAAAAAGATCGAGGAGAAGCAGATCCCGGCCGAGGCGAAGGAAGAGGTCGAGAAACAGATCAAGCGCCTCGAACGCTCGCATCCCGATTCCGCGGAAACCTCGATCATCCGTACCTACCTTGACTGGATGACCGGCCTGCCGTGGGGCGTGATGTCGGCCGACAACCACGACCTCGAACGCGCCCGCAAGATCCTCGACGAAGATCACTACGACCTCGAGAAGATCAAGGAACGCATCCTCGAATACCTCGCCGTCCGCAAACTGCGCGGCCAGAAGATGAAGGGTCCGATCCTCTGCTTCGTCGGACCTCCCGGCGTCGGCAAAACCTCCCTCGGACGCTCCATCGCCCGCGCGCTCGACCGCAAGTTCGTCCGCATCTCCCTCGGCGGCGTGCGCGACGAGGCCGAAATCCGCGGACATCGTCGCACGTATGTCGGCGCGCTCCCCGGCCGCATCATCCAGGGCATCAATCAGGCCGCCACGTCGAATCCGGTCTTCATGCTCGACGAGGTCGACAAGATCGGCGCCGACTATCGCGGCGATCCGTCGTCGGCGCTGCTCGAGGTGCTCGACCCCGAACAGAACTTCTCCTTCCGCGATCACTACCTCGGTGTGCCGTACGATCTCTCGAACGTCATGTTCGTCGTCACGGCGAATGTGCTCGACACGATCCAGCCAGCCTTCCTCGACCGCATGGAAGTGATCCGCCTCTCCGGCTATACCGACGAGGAGAAGCTGGCCATCGCCAAGCAGCACCTCATCCCGAAACAGATGGAGGAGAACGGGATCAAAGAGACGCCGGTGGTCTGGACCGACTCCGGAATCATGCGCGTCATCACCGGCTACACGAAGGAAGCGGGCCTGCGCAACCTGGAGCGTGAGATCGGCACGATCTGCCGCAAGATCGCCGTGCAGGTGGCGGGCGGCAATCAGCAGGAGAGCTACCGGATCACAGACAGCACGGTCGAAAAGTATCTCGGACCGATGAAGCACTTCGCCGAGGAGTTGCTGGAGCGCGATCAGGTGGGCGTGGCCACTGGCCTGGCCTGGACCGCGGTGGGCGGCGACATCCTCTTCATCGAAGCGCTGGCCGTGAAGGGCAAGGGAAAACTCGTCCTGACCGGCCAGCTCGGCGATGTGATGAAAGAGTCAGCCCAGGCGGCGCTCACCTATGCACGCGCGCATGCCGACGAGCAGAACATCCCGCAGGATTACTTCGAAACACACGACATCCACATTCACGTGCCGGCCGGCGCGATCCCGAAGGATGGCCCGTCCGCCGGCATCACCATGACCAGCGCGATCATCTCGATGATCACCGGCCGTCCGGTGAGACGGAACGTGGCCATGACCGGCGAGGTGACGCTGCGCGGCGACGTGCTTCCGATCGGCGGCCTGAAAGAGAAGGTGCTGGCCGCGCGCGCCGCGAAGATCACCACCGTGATCATGCCGAAGCTCAACGAGCGCGATCTCATCGATGTCCCCGAGCCGATCAAGCGCGACATGCAGTTCTACTTCGTCGAGCACGTCGAAGAGGTGCTGAAGATCGCGCTGCTCGACCGCAACGCGGCCGACCAGAAGACGACCGAGCGCTCCGGCCGCGAGTCGAAGCCGCTGCCCGAGCCGGAGCCGGCGCCGCCGGTGGTCGAAGTGCCGGTCGCGCAACCGGGATGATGTGAGACCGTAGCGCCGTCGGCTCGACGGCTGGACCGCCAGCGGCTCGCTGGCGTTTGACTCAATCCAAATCCGCCGAGCCGGCGGCGGTCCAGCCAGCGAGCCGCTGGCGCTACGTCGGTGCTCTTTTCGATAGAATCCGCCGATGGCCGACAATCCGCGCGAGCATGTGAACGACAAAGGCTTCTGGGACGGCGGCACCGCCGGGCACGGGATGAACAAGGAGTCGTCCGGCCGCGCCAGCGGCTATCCCGGCAAACGGTCGCGCTCGCGTGTCGGATCGCGAACGGACATCGAGTTTCCCGCCGAATCGGAAGAAGCGCCGAAAGAGTAAATCCGCCTCGCCCGGCGCAACGTAACGTCTGCGCCGCGCCATGATCGCCGCAATGAATACGAGCTTCGAACCCAGCTCGCTGCTGCCAGCCGTCGCCCACGGCGATATGGCTGCGTTCGAACAACTCTACGACCGCCACTCCTCGACCCTCTATGCCCTTCTCCTGCGAATTCTTTCCAATGCCGACGATGCGCAGGAAGTGCTGCAGGAGACGTTCGTGAAGGCGTGGACGAACGCGAAGATGTTCGACGCCGTGCGCGGCAGCGACGTGGCCTGGCTGATCTCCATCGCCCGCAGCCGCGGCATCGACCGCCTCCGCTCGCGCAAGATCCGCGGCGACCGCGAAGACGAAGCGGGGCGCGAGCTGTCGGGGAGTTTCGGCTTCATCGACAAGCGCACCGGCGCGGATGATGCGATCCAGTCCGAGGAGCGCAGCGCGGTCCGCAGCGCGCTGGCCGAACTGCCGGAAGCGCAACGCGTGGCACTGGCGCTGGCCTATTTTGAGGGACTCACGCAATCCGAGATCGCCGAACGTCTCGGCGAACCGCTCGGCACGATCAAAACGCGCATGCAGCTCGGAATGAAAAAGCTGCGCGAGCGGCTGAAGGCGTTCCGATGATGGGTCACGAACAGTTTGACTCGATCGCCGCGCTCGACGCCATCGGTGCGGCAACGCCGGACGAAGCGAACACCCTCGGCGCGCATCTGGCGTCGTGTCCCGAATGCCGCCGCGTCCGCGAGGAGTACGGCGAAGGCGCATCGCTCCTGGCGCGCGATCTCGATCCGGTCATGCCGCCGCCGCGAGTCCGCGAACGCATCTTCGCCGCGATCGACAGCGATACGCCGGCCAACGTCATCGATGCGCGCGACCGCTTCAACAGCAGCCGCTGGTGGATGGCGGCAGCGGTCGTCTTCCTCGCACTGTGGGGTTGGCGCGAGCTGTCGGTCCGCGTCACGCGTGAAAAGATCCACACCACCGAAGCTGAGGTCCGCCGCCTGGCGGGACAGAATCAACTGCTCGCCGCGCGCAACGAAAAGCTCAGTGCGGAGATGGCCTCGCTGGCCTCGCGCGACACACGCACGATTGCCCTGACCGGCCAGCAGGTTTCGCCATCAGCCTCGGCCAAGGTGTTCCTCGAGCCGCAGCAGCGCCGCGCCGTGGTCTTCTTCTACAACCTCCCCGCGAACGCCGCCGACAAGAGCTACCAGCTCTGGATCCTGCGCGGCGATCAGCCGAAACCGCAAAGCGCCGGCGTCTTCGACGTCACGAAATCGGGCGCGGCCTCGATCTCGATCGAGAACCTCCCGCTTGCCACCGAGATCAAAGGCCTGGCTGTAACGCTCGAACCGAAAGGCGGCGTCGAGCAACCGACGAACACGAACTTCTTCCTGGCCGGCAATACATGAAGCTCGATCCCACCACCACTGCGCTCATCGTCATCGACCTGCAGCGCGGCATCGTGGCGCGGCAGGCAGCGCCGCATTCATCTGCCGAGGTTGTCGAGCGATGCGCGAAGTTGGCGGATGCGTTCCGCGAGCGGAACGCACTCGTTGTTCTGGTCCACGTGGCCTTCGCCGACGACCGCGAGCGGCTAAAACCCGAAGCAGACAGCGCGCCGCCCGCCGGTCCGCTCCCGCCTGACTGGAGCGACATCGTTCCGGAGATTGGTCCACGTCCCGGCGACATCGTCATCACCAAGCGGCAGTGGGGCGCGTTCTACGGCACCCCGCTCGACCTGCAGTTGCGTCGCCGCGGTATCCGCACGCTCGTTTACGGCGGTATCGCCACGAACTTCGGCGTCGAATCGACGGCGCGAGACGCCTACGAGCGCGGATTCGAGCAGGTGTTCGTGGAGGACGCGATGTCCGGCCTGACTGCCGAGGCGCATCAGTTCGCGATATCGACGATCTTCCCGCGGATGGGACGGATACGTTCGATGGACGACGTGCTGGCCGCGATCAAAGGCCGATGATGTTGTAGCCGCCGTCGACGAACAGCACCTCGCCGGTAATGCCGGCGGACATCGACGAAATCAGAAAGAGCGCCGCGTTTGCGATCTCTTCGAGCTCCACGTTGCGGCGGAGCGGCGCCCGTTCCGCGTGATGCTTGAGCATGCCGGTGAATCCTTTGATGCCGCGCGCGGCGAGCGTGTTGACCGGACCGGCGGAGATGGCATTGACGCGGATGTTCTTCGGCCCGAGGTTCGCGGCGAGGTAGCGGATGGTGGCTTCGAGCGAGGCTTTGGCCACGCCCATCAGGTTGTAGCCCTCTACTGCTTTTTCGGCGCCGTAGTAGGTCAGCGCCAGGACGGCGCCGCTGCCGGACTTTTCGAACAGCGGCAGCGCAGCGCGCGTAAGACCGACCAGCGAGTAGGCCGAGATGTCGTGCGCGGTCTTGAATCCCTCGCGCGAGGTGTTCACGAAGTCGTTCTCCAGATCCTCGCGCGGCGCGAAGGCGACGGAGTGCACAAGGGCATCGAGTCCGCCAAATTTGTCGCCGACCTCTTTGAAGACAGCATCGATCTCGGCGTCGCTGGTCACATCACACGGCAGAATCAGCGAGTCCGGCATGGCCGCGCAGAGCTCTTCAACATTCGCCTTGAGCCGTTCGCCCTGATAGGTGAAGGCCAGCCGCATCCCCTCGCGCGAGAGCGCCTGCGCGATGGCCCAGGCGATGGAGCGCTTGTTGGCGACGCCGAAAACGATTCCGGTCTTCCCTTGCAGCAGCGGCATGTTGCCCCCTTCAGGAGGCGGATCATAGCAAGGCCGCGCCGGGCGTCAGCCGGCCATCGGCAGGTGCGAAAAATACGTCTGCGCGGTGCCGCATTCGCGGCAGAGGAAGTGCAGCGTGTCGCGGCGCGTCCATGGGTTGGGCGTGTCGCAGACGGTGCAGAGCGTGTCCTGCTGCGGAAAGGGCCGCTCGCAGTGATCGCAAGCGACAGCGTTGCCGGTCGCGTTCACATCATCTTCGCAACTCACTTCGCTGCAACTCGGACAACGCCAGCAAACAGCCATCGCGTGTACGCTCCTGAAAAGGTGGACGATTGGACGAGGCCGATAATAGCAGACGAAAAAGAGAGATGATTAAAAAAACGCGCTCAGCGGCACGACCCGCAGTCGCAGAAGCGGCGCAGGTTCTCGTACGTCCAGATGCCGTACGTGTGACCGTCCATCCAGTTCGGCTGCAGGGCGTAGTTGCCGATGGGAATGACGCTCTCGATCTGGAACGAGGCGGGCGTGTAGCGGGCCGGCGGGCCGGCGGACATGCGGCCGAAGAGATCGGGCTCGCCGGAGCAGGCGGCGCAGGGGCAGGCGCGGCGCAGCGCTTCGAGTGGATAGTATGATTCGTGGCCGTCGTCCCAGACGACCGCGAAGAGATCACCGACTACCTGGAACGACGCGGGCCGCATGCCGACTTACAAGCTCACGATCGAGTACGAGGGAACGCGGTACTCGGGCTGGCAGGCGCAGGGTAACACGCCGAAAACGATCCAGGGCCACCTGCTGCGCGCGGCCATGCAGGTCCTCGGGGATTGCGAAATCGGCGGCGCCGGCCGTACCGACTCCGGCGTTCACGCGGCCGCGCAGGTTGCGCATCTGCGCGCGCACAAGAGCGTCGATCCGCTGCTGCTCTCTCGCAAGATCAACGATCTCCTGCCGCACGACATCAGCATCGTGGCCGCCTCACGCGCGAACGATCGTTTTCACGCGCGGCACGACGCCATTTCGCGCGTCTACCTCTACCAGATCGCCACACGCCGCACCGCCTTCGCCAAGCCGTTCGTCTGGTGGATCAAGGACCGGCTGGATGTGAAGAGCATCGCACGCGCCGCGCCGCTGCTCGAAGGCCGTCACGACTTCAGTGCCTTCAGCGATAAGCGGCTCAAGGAAGAGGAGTCGCGAATCGTCGTCGTTACGCGATGTCAGGCCGTGGCCAGCGGCGATCTGATTCTCTTCCGCATCGAGGCGTCGCATTTTCTCTGGAAGATGGTCCGCAAGCTGACGGCATTTCTGGTCGAGATCGGGCGTGGCAATGCAACAGCCGAGGAGATGGCGGCGAGGCTTGGTGCGAACGCGGCCAACGTCGAGCCGACCGCGCCGCCGTCCGGACTCTTTCTCGAGGCGGTCACCTATCGCGGCGAGACGTTCGACCGGCCGTTGGAACCGATTGTGCCGGTCATTAGGCGATGAGCGAACGCGATCTCATTGCTCGCATCCGCGAGCTCTTTCCGCGCGCCGGCGATGATGCCGCCATCATCGGACGTCAGCTCATCACGAACGACGTGCTGGTCGAGAACGTCGACTTCACGCGCGCAATCCCGCTGCGGTTGATCGCGCGCAAGAGCCTCACCATCAATCTCTCCGACATTGCGGCAATGGGCGGACGGCCGCGCTATGCGATCGTCGCGATTGGTTCGCCCGATGAGAAAGGTGCTGCGACGATCATCGAAGAGTTGGCGATTGCGGCGAAGGAGAACGACGTCGAAATCGCCGGCGGCGATCTCTCCCGATCCGAACATCTGTTCATCTCCGTCACGCTGATCGGCGAGGCAAGTCAACCGATTTTGCGCAGCGGTGCGCGCCGCGGCGATCGCGTTTACCTCAGCCGTCCAATCGGTGGTTCCGCGGCTGGATTATCGCTGCTCCAGCGCGGAACGGAAGGCGCCGATTACGCCGAACGCGAGTTCATCGAATCCGCGAAGCGCCGGCATCTCGAACCGGAGGCCGAAGTCGATCTGGGCATGAAACTGGTCAGCATCGCCACGAGTTGCATCGACGTCTCCGACGGTTTCTCGACCGACCTTCATCACCTCTGCGACGCGTCGAAAGTCGGTGCGCTGATCGACGGCGATCGCATACCGGCATTTCAGGATCTCCCGCGTTTCGGTCCACGACTCGGCATCAACGTTCGCGACGCCGTGCTGCACGGCGGCGAGGAGTACGCGCTGCTCTTCACGTCAGCGCTGCGCGAATCGGAGTTGAGCGCGCGCGTCGGGCGGCCGGTCTACGCGGTCGGGCGGATCACGCAGGAACCTGGCGTCCGCATCAACGGTGAAGTGCTCGAGCCGCGCGGCTTCGATCACTTCCTCTGAAAAGACTTTCAACCACAGAGACACAGAGATCACAGAGGATTTTCTCTGTGTCCTTTGTGTCTCTGTGGTGATTAAGCCTTTTGGCGCGCGAGATTCGAAGCAACCGCGCAGAGGAACGCGCTAACACCGAGCGTCGTTCGCACCGCGTGCGCGCGCGACCAGTTCTTCGCTAGCGAATGTGAGCGGTCGCTGGGATAGTCGGTCGGCGCTTGCCCTTCCAACTCCTTGTTAATTGGCACGGTCACCATGATCGTCGCCGCGAGCACGCCGGCGAGACTGATCGCGGACGCCGCGTCGAGCACGCGTTTGACCGGCTTCACGCCGCGCGAGCCGACGGCGAGCGTGACGGCCGTCCCGAGCGCGACCGGGCCGATGGCGTTGAAGTAATTCGTCGCATCGGTCAATGCCGCGATTGCGCGGGCGCGATGGTCGCCGTGCTGCGGCAGCTCATTGCGCCAGCCGGGTACGAGCGCCTGCTCGCCAAAGCCGAGCGAGCCGGCCAGCAAACCGGAGGTGGTCAGGTTGACAAAGCGAAGGAGAGATTCGAGCGTGTTGTTCATCGGCGGACGTCTTCGAGCTGTTTGATGCGATTGACGATGTCGCGATAGTTCGAATTCAAACTGTAAACCTCCGCGAAGGCTTTCTGCGCATTATCCGTGTCACCGACCTCCAGGTACGCAGAGCCGAGGTCGTACAGGAGGCCCACGTTCTCCTCGGCAAGGATCTCCGGCATCTCCAGACCCTTCCGGTACCACTTGATCGCGAGTTGCGGCATGCCCTTTTCGAGGAAGCAGAGACCGAGCATCGACGCGCACTCGACGGCGCGCTTCGGATCCTTTGAAGCGAGTTGAAACTCGCCGATGGCTTCGTCGATCAGGCCCATTTCCTTGTAGGCGATGCCGAGGTTGTAGTGCGTGTCGTAGTCCTCGGAATCGAGTTGCTGCTCGACGCCTTTTTTGAACTCCTTGAAAATCTCCTCGAGCGACTGCTCTTCTTCACTGAGAGAGACTTCTTCCGATTCTTCCTCCAGCTCGGACTCCAGTTCGGCGGCCAGATCGAAGAAATCGTCCTCGTCGGCGAAGAGATTTTCTTCGTGTACGGGTGGCGGCGGCGGTGGCGCGGCGGCGCGTGCAGGTGGAGGAGGCGGCGCGGGCGTGAAGAAGTCGTCGTCATCATCCGGAAGCGCGGAGAGCAGCTCGCTTTCGATTTCGTCGCGGGAAAGAACGGCTGGTGCGAAGGCATCCGGCGCCGGCGCAGGGGCCGCGGTAATGGCATCCATTGCCAATTTGAAGCGCGTTCGCCGCTCGGCGACGGCGGCGTTGTCGGGGAACCGCTCACCCAGCGCGTCGATCTTTTGCCGCGCCTCGTCGAACAGCTCCTGCTCGATATAGAAATCGAGCTCGCGAAGCTCCTCGGCCGAGGGAGCGTCGATGACAGGCTCGGGCGCAAAAACCGGTTCGACCTGATCGATTGCTGCGTCGAACGAGAACTCCTCGGCGACTGCAGGCGCATCAAACGTGAGCGCCGGTTCCGGTTCGAATGCGGGCATTTCGATCGCGGGCTCCGGCTCGTCGAATGAGAACGCCGGTTCGGGTTCGATGGCCGGTAGGTCGAATTCGGGCGCGCCTGAGTCGAGATCGAAACTCAGCTCCTCGTCGGCTTCGAGCGCCGGCAACGGGCGCTCCATCGTCGGAGGCGCACTCGGCGCGGGCGGCAGCAGCGAGTGGCCGCGCATCAGGAACTCGTCCTGGATGTTCTTGACGGCCGCCGCGTCGCCCTTTTCCTGCAGGATGGTCATGTACTGGCTGGCGGCCGCGCGTGCGCCGTCGACGTCGCCATCGTCGAGCAGGAGGCGGTACAGCTTCTCGTGCGCGGCGAGATGTTTCGGCGCGCGTTCGATGATCGCGCGCAGGTGCTCGGTCGCCTTCTCGGTCAGGCCGTATTTCGCGAAAACCTCGGCCTCGGTGAGGTGTTCGGTGACGAAGTCGACATCCTCGCTGCCGTCCTGTGCATCGAGATCGATTGCTGCCAGTTCGACTGCGGATTGCATGCGCGACAAGGTCGGCGTCCGCGACGGCGGTGGTGGTGATGGCGCCACGGGAGGTGGCGGCGGTTCGAAGCTGGTATCGAGTTCGAGCTCCAACGGCTCCGAGGCGTCAAGATCGAAGGAGAGTGCAGGCTCTTCGTCGAAGGAGTCGAACGATGGCACCGGCTCCTCGATCTCCATCGAAAGCGGTGCGACCGGAACCTCGGCTTGCGTCGGCCGCGCGGGCATCGTGTCGACGCCGCCGATCTGCGTCCGCACGAACTGCAGCTTCGTTCGATGCTGCGCGTTCTGCGGCTCGCGCTGGATCAGCTTCTCCAGAACCTCGGCGGCGTTTTCGAAGCGGCCGCGCGCGACGTGCGCCTCGGCCAGGCTGCTCATCGCCGAAAGGACGTTCGTCTCCTCGTTGAGCCGCGTGTAGAGGGCGACGAGGCGTTCCAGCGTCGGTGCGTGACCGGCATCGACGCGCAGAATGCGGTTGAACAGTTCGACTGCCGCGCCGCGCTCGCCGCGTGCGACTGCCTTTTCGACAACGGGCGTGAGCATGTCGAGCGCGCCGTCGGCGTTTCCGGTGCGGAGATGAAGATCGGCCAGCGTCTCGCGGACGCCGGTGTCGTTCGGATCGCTGGCGATGGCGCGTTCGAGCGCCGCACGGGCTGCGCGCGCGTCGCCTTTGGCCAGCAGGATGCGCCCGTAGACCGAGAGCAGCTTCGCGTTCTCGCCCGCGGATTCGAGCGATGCCTGCACGATCTGAAGGGCGTTGTCGTAATCCTTCGCCTCGAGCAGCGCCGTGACGAGCGATTCGACCAGCTCGATGTTGCTCGAATCGATTTTCAGCGCTTTCTTGAAGACCTGCACGGCCTCGTCGAGCATGCCGCGCTTGAGCAGCATCCGTCCGACGCGGTCGTACTCTTTGAGCGCTTCCTTGGTCTGGTTGTTTTGCGAATAGAGATCGGCCAGCTTGACGTGAACGTTGATCGAGTTCGGATCGAGCTCGGAGATCTTCCGGTAAATTGCCAGCGCGTTCCCCGGATCGCCGTGCTTGAGGTAGTAGTCGGCGAGCACCTGGTACTGGCTCTTGGCCTCCATGGCCAGCCCTTGTTTGCCGTAGAGATCGGCCAGCTTGGCGTAGATGTCGAGCCTGGAGGGATCGAGCTTGTTGATTTTTTTGTAGATGGCGATGGCTTTGAGGAAGAAGCCGTCGCGCGAGTAGTGGTCGGCGATCCTGCCGAAAACCTTGACCGCTTCGTCGTTGCGGTTGATGCGCACCCAAAGATCGCCGATGCGATTCAGAGTGTTGACGTCGCTGGGGTTATCGTCGAGGAGGCGCTCGTATTCTTTGATCGCCGGCTCGATCTTCCCCTTCGCAACCAGCTTCTCGGCGCTGGCGATGATTTTATCGCGTTGGATCGCCATCGGCTCCGTTCCGCACGAACAGCAACATCGGTTCGTCCACCCCTTCGAACGATCTGCGGTGAATCGGCGAGGGGCCGTAGAGTTTCAGCGCTGCCTGATGCCCCTCAGTCGCGTACCCTCGGTTGTGTCGAAAATCGTAAACAGGGTAGAGGTCATGATACGACTCCATCAACAGATCGCGATAGACCTTCGCGACGATGGACGCCGCGGCGATGGAGACGCTGCGCCGATCGCCTCCAATCAGCGGAACCTGCGGCAGATCCATGTCGATGGTGACGGCGTCGAGCAGAAGGATGTCGGGACGGACTTCGAGGTTCTCGACCGCCGCGATCATGGCCCGCTTGCTGGCCTGCAGAATGTTGATGGCGTCGATGGTCCGCGGCTCGATGACGCCGACGGCGCAGGCGCGGGCGCGGCGGAGGATGAGCCGGCAGACGTCGATGCGGTCGTCGTGATCGACAAGCTTGGAGTCGTTGACACCGACGAGCGTGGGCTCGGTGTCGAGAATGACGCAGGCGGCGACAACAGGACCGGCCAGACATCCGCGGCCGACTTCGTCCGTGCCGGCGATGGCCCGAAAACCGGAATCGCGGAGCCGGCGCTCGACCGCTGACATCTCAGCGACCCTCGCCAACTCCGCGAAGAGGTTCGTCACCAGCCGTTCGGCCGGCTTCGGTTTAGCGTTTGCGCTTTTCTTCGATGCGGGCAGCTTTGCCGCGGAGATCCCGGAGGTAGTAGAGCTTCGCGCGGCGGACCCGGCCATGGCGTTCAACCTCGATGTGATCGATGCTGGGGGAGTTCAGAGGGAACATACGCTCCACGCCGATTCCGCCGGAGATTTTGCGGACGGTGAACATCTGCCGCGCGCCGCCGCCTTTGCGTGAGATCACCAGACCCTGAAAGATCTGGATGCGCTCTTTGTCGCCTTCTTTGACCTTCACGTGGACCTTGATCGTGTCGCCGGGCGCGAAGTTGGGCATGTCGGTTCGCGCTTCACGCGATTCGACGAGTTTCATGAAATCCTGAGCCATTTTGACAACCTTCCTGTGTTCTGAAGCGAGCCCGCAAGGATCGCCGATTTGGGTTCTTTAATCAACAGCCCGGCGTAGAACGGCACTGAGAGGGGACTCATTCCTCCCGAATCCGCTTCAGCATCGCCCGCGCTTCGTCGTCCAGATCGGCGCTCTCCAGAAGGTCCGGCCTCTTCGCCAGCGTCGCGCGCAAACTCTGCTCTTTCCGCCACTTACGAATTTTCTCGTGATGCCCTGACAGCAGCACGTCCGCCACCCGCATCCCCCGCAACTCCTCGGGACGCGTGTAATGCGGATAGTCGAGCAGGCCCCGAAAGAAGGAGTCCTCCTCGACCGACCCGCTGTTGCCGACGACGCCTTCGATCATCCGGCCTACGGCATCCGCGATGAGCATGGCCGGCAATTCACCCCCGGAGACGACGAAATCGCCGATCGAAATCTCGTCCGGCTGCAGCGCCTCGCGGATCCGTTCGTCGAAGCCTTCGTAGCGCCCACAGAGAATGACGACGTGGTCTTTGTTCGCCAACTCGCGTGCGATGGTTTGGTTGAAGAGCCGGCCCTGCGGCGAAGTCATGACGACATGCCCGCCACCGATCGCGTCGACGCATCGCAACACCGGCTCCGCCAGCATCACCATCCCCGGCCCGCCGCCATACGCCTCGTCGTCGGTCGAGCGATGTTTGTCCGTCGCGTAGTCGCGCAAATCCCAAACGCGAACGTCCAGAAGTCCCTGCTTGACGCCACGCGCGATGATCCCCTCAGCCAGCAGAGGCTCGAACATCTTCGGGAAGATGGTGACGAAATCAATTCTCATGCCGTTCTCCGCCCCTCCGCGTCTCCGCGTGAACCGTCTCCCTGTTGACCGTCACAGATCTTCGATGCCCTCGGGAAGATTGACGACGATCGTCCGCGCTTCGAGGTCGAACTTCGTGCAGATGTCCGCGGCAAACGGGACATCGAATCGACCGCGAGGTCCCTCGATGACCAGCAGCACGCCCCCACCGGTTTCCTCGATCTCGATCACTTTTCCGCGCGCAACCCCGAGGTCATCCATCAGTGTGAGCCCGATGAGGTCATGGAGAAAGTACTCATCCTCATCCAGTTTTCGCGCCTCGGACGCGGGAACTTCCACCGTCCAGTTCTGAAGCAACTGCACTTCCTCGGGCGAGTCGAGACCGCCGAACTTCACCAACGCGCGACCGGCGTGGATGCGGACGGATTCAATCGCGGCATCACGCGTCGACGACTCATCGGGAGAGACAAGCGTCACCGCAGAAACCTCAGTGAATCGCTCCGGAGAATCGGACCACGCCTCCACGCTCGCTTCGCCGCGGACACCGTGCGCCTTGCGGATGATGCCGAGGGCGATGCGGTCCCCGGACATGCGTCAGTCGACGATGTCGAGGGTGTAGCGGCGGCGCGATTTGTGGCCGGCGGCGGCGAGCAGCGTGCGCATCGCGCGCGCCGTCCGGCCCTGGCGGCCGATCACTTTGCCGAGGTCGGCCTGCGCCACCTCGAGCTCGACGACAGTTTGGTCGCCGCGGTTGTACACATGCGTGTTCACCGCCTCGGCGTCATCGACGAGCGATTTGGCGACGAACTCGATCAGCTCTTCCATGGGAGGAAGTTACGCGACTTTGTTCTTCTTGAGAAGCGACTTCACGGTCGGCGAGAGCTGGGCTCCCTTGCTGACCCAGTAATCGACGCGTGCTTTGTCGATCTTGACGTCGGCCGGATTCTTCTTCGGATCGTAGTGGCCAATCTGCTCCACCGTCGCGTTGCTGGGCGTTTTCAGCGAGTCGGAAACGACGACGCGGTAAAACGGCGAGTGGGTCGCGCCCTGGCGGCGCAAGCGAATCTTCAACATGTCGTGTGATGCTCCTTCGTGAATAGGGCCGGCAATCCTACCGAACCGGGGCGTGAAACCGCAACCGGTCACAGCTCATTCCGAGCTGTCATCCTGAGCCGCCGGAGGCGTCGTAGCCGAAGGCGAAGCGCCGCAGGACGGTCGAAGGACCCGGCCCCTGCTAACCCGGAAGGGTGGGTGGCAAGTCACGATGCAAGCACTGAGGGGGTCCTTCGACCGTCCTTCGCGACTTCGGCTTCGCCTGCGTCGCTTCGGCGACTCAGGATGACAGTGCTACCCCATCAATCCCGGAGGCATCCCCTTCATCATCTTGCCGAACTTTCTCGCGCCGAAGCCTTTGGAGAAGGTGCGCATCATCTTCTTCATCTGGAGGTATTGCTTCAGCAGCTGATTGATCTGCTGCACCGAGGTGCCGGAGCCTTTGGCGATGCGCTTTTTGCGTTTGCCGTCGATGACTTGCGGGAACTCGCGCTCCTTTTTCGTCATCGAGTCGAGGATGGCCTGCATGCGCACGATCGCCTTCTCGTCGATGTCCTCTTCGCTGATCTTGCCGGCGCCGGGGAGCATGTTCACGAGCGACGACAGCGGACCCATTTTCTTGACCTGCTGCAGTTGCGAGCGAAGGTCTTCGAGCGTGAACTTGTCCTTGGCGACGCGCTGTGCGAGGCGCTCGGCTTCCTTGCGGTCGATGTCCGTCTCGACCTTCTCGATGAGCGAGAGCACGTCGCCCATGCCGAGGATGCGTGAGGCCATCCGGTCGGGATGGAAGACATCGAGATCGGCGTACTTTTCGCCGACGCCAACGAGTTTGATCGGACGGTTGACGACCGACTTGATCGAGAGCGCCGCACCGCCGCGGGCATCGCCGTCGAGTTTCGTCAGGACGATGCCGGTGACGCCGAGACGGTCATCGAATTCTTTGGCCGACTTGACCGCGTCCTGCCCGGTCATGGCGTCCGCGACGAAGAGGATTTCGCTCGGACGCGTATCGCGCTTGATCGTGTCGAGCTCCGCCATCAGCTCGGCGTCGATGTGGAGGCGGCCGGCGGTGTCGAGAATGACGGTGTCGTAGAGCAGCGTGCGCGCGTCGGTGACGGCGCGGCGCGCGATCGAAAGCGGATCACGATCCTCGCCGATCTCGAAGAACGGGACGTTCACGCCCTTCGCCACGATGCGCAACTGCTCGATGGCGGCGGGACGGTAGACGTCGCACGGCACGAGCAGCGGACGGCGTCCGCGGTTTTTGAGGTGCAGCGCCAGCTTGCCCGAGGTCGTCGTTTTACCGGAACCCTGCAGGCCCACCATCATCACCACGGCCGGCGAGCCGACCAGCGCAAGGCCAACTTCGTTGCCGCCGAGGAGCTCCTGGAGCTCGTCGCGGACGACCTTGGTGACCTGCTGCGCGGGCGAGAACGCGGTCAGAACATCCTGCCCCACCGCCTTTTCGCGGACGCGGTTGGTGAACTCTTTGACGACTTTGAAATGAACGTCGGCTTCGAGCAGCGCGACGCGGATTTCCTTCAGCGCGTTGTCGATGTGCCACTCGTTGAGTGCCGCCTCGCCGCGCAGGGTCTTGAAGACCCGATCCATCTTGTCCTGCAGGTTGTCGAACATGCCGCGCTTGTAACGCGGGCGGTGGCATTTGTCATCCCGGCGCGCCGTTTTGCACCGCGTGGCCGAGCTGGCGAAGAGGCTTCCCGAGAACGTTCCCGGCGATTTCTACGTCGATGACACCTGCATCGACTGCGACGCCTGCCGCATCTTCGCGCCCACCGTTTTCAGCGATACCGGCGATCAATCGGCGGTCTTTCATCAGCCGGAAACGGATGAGGAGATTCTCGCGGCGCAGAAGGCGCTGATTTCGTGCCCCACAGCTTCCATAGGATCGATCACGAAGCACGACATGCGTCCGGCGTTGTCGTCGCTGCCGGAGCTGATCGATGGCGACGTCTACCGTTGCGGCTACGCTTCCGAGTCGTCGTTCGGCGCGATCAGCTATCTCGTTCGCAGGCCGCAGGGCAACATCCTCATCGACTCGCCGCGCTTTTCGGGGCCGCTGGTCAAGAACATCGCGGCGATGGGCGGCGCGTCGCGGATGCTGCTCACGCATCAGGATGACGTCGCCGACCACGCCCGTTTCGCGGCGCGGTTCGGCTGCGAGCGCGTACTGCATCGCGAGGACGTCCACGCGCGCACTGCAACGATCGAGCTGCAGCCTGAGGGCCGCGATCCGATCGACCTCGGCGGCGGCATGTTAATGATCCCGACGCCGGGCCACACGAAAGGCCACGCCGTTTTTCTCGATCGCGACACCTACCTTTTCACCGGCGATCACCTCGCCTGGAGCGAGCAGCGCGGACATCTCTACGCGTTTCGCAGCGCGTGCTGGTACTCGTGGAAGGAGCAAATCCGCTCGATGGAGCGTCTGCTCGACTATCGCTTCGAATGGGTGCTGCCCGGCCACGGCCGCCCGATCCATCTCAATGCCGCAACGATGCACGCCAGCCTGGAACGCTGCATCGCATGGATGAACGAGCGATAAACCGGCATTCTCCGTGCTCTGACTCGCCGCTATGCTGTTCGTCGCATTTGTCGTTACCTTCCTGATCCTCTGGGCGCTCGTTTATGCGGCGCTGCCGGCGGTCCGTCACATCGGACGATTGCTGGCGCGCGCCATCGCGAGGAGCGCGCGTGTGTCGCGGATCGTTTCGACGGCACACGAGCGTTCGAAGAATTACCTGCCGGTCGCGGCGATCCTCATCGCCGGCACGCTTTTCACGGCATGGGCCGGCGATTCCTTCCTCGACCTCGCCGAGAAAGTGCAGGGCAAAAACGCGTCGCTGCAGAGGATCGACGGGTCGATTCACGACTGGGCCGTGAGCGAGCGGACGTCCGGAGCGACGGCGTTCTTCACGGGCATGACGATCATCGGCGGCCCGCTTGGTCTCGCTGTTCTGCTGACGATGGTCGGAATCGTTCTCGCGATCCGCCGCCGCTGGAGCTGGCTGATCTACATCGCCATCACATTCGCCGGAGGCTGGCTTCTGGACCTGGAGTTGAAACGCTACTTCGCGCGCGCCCGTCCAGTGGCCGCTGAAATGATGCGGCGCGCGAATGGCTATTCGTTTCCGAGCGGGCACGCCCTCGGCTCCGCTGTCGCCTTCGGTGCGCTCGCCTATCTCGCCTTCCGCGCGATCCACAGCTGGCCGGTGAAAACAGCCGTCATCGCATTGCTCTACACGCTCGTTGCTTCCGTCGCGCTTTCCCGTGTCTACCTCGGCGTCCACTGGATTTCGGACGTGCTGGCCGGCGTCACGGTCGGAACGGTGTGGGTGACGACGACGATGGTCGCGTACGAGACGACGCGGCGAATCCGACGCCTGCGAAGTCGCCGGAACGAAGTCTCATGACAACGGATGGACGGGCCCGTCGACCGCGCGTGATGGTGCGCGGTTTCCGTACAGCTCGCGCACGAGCTGGCCGATGGTGTGATGATCGAGTGCATTGTTCATGCAGGCGCTGAGCTTCTTGAAGAGATCGCCGATCATCGTCCGCTCGTTGTCTTCCATGTGAATCTCGGGAACATCGCGCTTCAAACCCTCCACCTGCGCGACCACCTCTTCGATGGTGATGCGGTCGGGGTCGCAGCCGGGGACGAAGCCGGCCCAGTCGCCGCCGATCTCCTTGACGAGCTGCCCGTCTTCGAGCCTGCGAAGGACGCGCAGCATCTGTGAATCGGTCGTCCCGAACTGTTCGGCCAGCCGGTACGACGACGGCGCCTCCTCGCGGCGATCGAAGCGCCGCGCGATTTCGACCAGCGCGCGAAGAGCGAAGTAGAGATCGAAGCGCGGTTCGTCCTGTACTTGCTGCTCGCTGGCGCGCAGCAGTCCGTACAGGTTCTGGTAGACGAAGCTGATCTCGACGCCGAGGAGGATGACCACCCAGAGGATCTGGATGGCGATGAGAAAGATGATGGCCAAACCGAGCGCGCCATAGATCAGATTGAAGCGTCCGTGGAAGAGGTGATCGGCGTAGATGCCGAAGCCCCAACGGACCAGTGTGAAGAGCGCAGTGGTGACGATTGCGCCGACGGCCGCGGAGCTGAAACGCACGCGCGTCGCGGGCACCAGCCAGAACAGCATCGTGAACGCGATAAAGAGGACGAGGATGGGCGCAATCGTAAAAATGATGTCCCGCTGGAAAAGCACGCGCAGGTAACGGTTCTTTTCGAGCGTGCTGGTGGTGGTAAACGAGATCGCCATCAGCACCGGACCCCAGAAAAAGAGCATCGTGAAGGCGATGATCTTTGGCCGGTATCCGCGCACGCTGCGCACCTTCCAGATCTGATTGATGGTGGCCTCGACGGCAAGGAAGAGCCGGAAGGTGATGACGATGAAAATGATCACGCCGAACGTCGATGCCGCCTGCGCGTTCTCCGCGAATTTCGCGATGTGATACGAGATGACCGGCGATTGATACGGGATGACGTTGTTGAGAATGTTGTCGATCTGCGCCTGCGAGTTCGGGAAGAGATTGCGGAAGTAGCGCTGCAGCGCCTGCGTGAACGCGACCAGCAGCGGGATGAGAGAGAGCAGCGTGGTGTAGGCGAGCGACGCCGCGCGCGACGTTCCTTCGATGTCGTAGAACTCGCGCGCGACCTCGCGCAGGAAGAGGAAAAACTCGACCGTCGTCACCCGCGCTCGTTTCCGGCCGTGCGCTTCGCGACGGTAGAGCAGGACGGCCGGATCGGTCAGCCAGCTCCAGACCACCTGGCGCGCCAATGCGAAGTTGGTTTTGAACTTCGCGCGCCGTTCGCCCTCGCGGCGGATTTCGGTCATGGCTCAACTATAAAGGCAAGGAGTGAGCCTGCGCGGCCGGATGCGATACCGTTATGCGATGGAAATCCGCCCGCCCGCCGTCGCCGGCACGTTTTACGAGGGGACGCCGGAGCGCCTCGCGGCGCAGGTGGCGGCCTGCGTAGCCGAGAATCCGGTGCCGGAATCGAAGGAGCGCTTCATCGGCGCGGTCGTGCCTCACGCGGGATTGATGTACAGCGGCCACGTGGCGGCGGCGTTCTATGCCGCCGCGGAACTGCCGCGCAGGTTCATCATCCTCTGCCCCAATCACACCGGCTTCGGGCACTTCGCGGCGATCAATCGTTCCGGGCAGTGGTCGACGCCGCTCGGCAACGTCGCCATTGACACGCCGCTGGCCGACGCGCTGATGCAACAGTCGCATCTTCTCGCCGAGGATTCGCGCGCGCACGCACGAGAGCATTCGCTGGAAGTCCAGCTCCCCTTCCTCCAGGAACTCCTCGGCGACTTCACCTTCGTACCGATCTGCCTCGGCGCGAACCGCTACGACTACTGTGAAGAGATCGGCCACGCCATCGCGAAAGTGGTCGCCGCGGCCGGGGAGCCGGTCGGCATCCTGGCCAGCTCGGACCTCAATCACTACGAGGATCAGAAAACGACGCTGCGCAAGGATCAGCTCGCGATCGACGAGGTGCTGAAGCTCGATCCGCGCGAGTTGTGGCACGTGGTCGAGCAGTTCGACATCTCCATGTGCGGCTTCATCCCCACGACGACGATGCTCATCGCCGCGAAACAACTGGGCGCGAAACAAGCAACGCTGCTCAAACACGCCACGAGCGGCGACATCAACGGCGACTATTCGCACGTAGTGGGATACGCCGCGATCGTGGTGGTGTGACCTCATGAAGATCGTGTTCGCTAGCGCCGAGGTTTCTCCGATCGCGAAGACGGGCGGATTGGGCGATGTGTGCGGATCGCTCCCGAAGGCGCTGGCGAAGCTGGGGCATGACGTCACGATCTTCATGCCGTGCTACCGGCAGGCGCGCGAGTGGTTCGCGAACAACGGCGTTGAGCTCGAAGAGGCGCTGCCGACGACGCATGTGTCGTGGGCCGATTGGGCGGCTGAGTCGAATTTCTTGCGGACGACGCTGCCGGGAACGGAGATCCCGCTGATTCTCGTCGCCAATGACTACTACTTTCGCCGTCCGCACATTTACTCGCCTCGATTCGACGGCTACGACGACGGCATCGAACGCTTCACCTTCTTCTGCCGCGCCGTCGTCCGTGGCTGCGAGCTCCTCGGCATCGCGCCGGACATCGTTCACGCGCACGACTGGCACACAGCGCTGCTGCCGGTCTATCTCCATTCAGGACTGCGCCGCACCGATCAGTTCGAACACGCGCGCTCCGTCTATACGATCCACAATCTCAACTACCAGGGCATCGGCGCCGCGGAACGCTTCCCGTCGTTCGGACTGCATAGCCGCTATTGGGCGCCGGACGCGCTCGAACATTTTCGCGACGTCAATCTGATGAAGGGCGGCATCATCCTGGCCGATCAGGTCACGACGGTTTCGCCGACGTACGCGCGAGAAATCCAGACCCCCGAGCATGGCGCCGGGCTGGACGGAATCCTGCGCAGCCTCGCGTTCAAGCTTCAAGGCATCGTCAACGGCATCGACGTCGAGGAGTGGGATTCAGAGACCGATCCGTACCTCCGCTCGCATTTTTCCGCGCAGCGTCTGGCCGGCAAGAACCTTTCGAAGCGCGCGCTGCTGCGCGAGTTGAAGCTACCGCTGAAGGCGAAAACGCCACTGCTGTCGTTCATCTCGCGGCTGGTCGATCAGAAAGGGATCGATCTCCTCATCGCCGCCCTCCCGCACATGCTCGCCGCCGGCGCGCAGGCGGTGATCCTCGGCTCGGGCGAGCCGCGCTACGAAAACGCGCTGCGGCAGATCGCGGCGCAACATCCCGATTCCTGCCGCGTCGTCATCGGCTTCGACAATCCGCTCGCGCATCGGATCTACGCGGGCGCCGACATCCTGCTCATGCCGTCGATGTACGAGCCGTGCGGCCTCAATCAGATGTACGCGCTGCGCTACGGCACGGTGCCGGTGGTTCGGCTGACCGGCGGACTGGCCGACACCGTGATCCCGTTTCACGGTGCGAATCTGGAAACGGCGAACGGCTTCGGATTCCTATCGACGAACGCGGCCGACTTTTTCACCGCCACCTGGCTGGCCATGCTCAACTACCGCGAGCCGAAGACGTGGCGGCGCCTGCAGGCGAACGGCATGGCCGCCGATTTTTCGTGGGAACGCTCGGCACGCGAATACGAGTCGGTCTACCATCGCGCGCTCAACTCATGAAAAACGCTGCGTACGAAGAATGTTTCGCGTCGATCTCCGCCATCTGGCGCGATGAAGACGGCCAGTCGCTAGACGACATCGCGTTGATGGCGACCATCAACTCGGTTCTGTCGCACCGCTTCCCGCACTTTTACTGGACAGGTTTCTACCGCGTCTGCGGCACGCGGCTGATCGTCGGTCCGTACATCGGCACGGTCGGTTGTCTGCAGATCGAGATCGGCAATGGAGTCTGCGGTACGGCGGCGGCGAAGCGCGAGACGGTCATCGTCGCGGATGTGAATCAGTTTCCCGGCCACATCGCCTGCGATCCCAACTCGAAGTCGGAGATTGTCGTGCCGGTCTTCGGACCGGACGGTGAGTTGATCGCGGTCTTGGACGTCGACTCCGACCAGCTCGATTCGTTCGATGAAGAGGATCAGCGCGGCCTGGAAAAAATCATCGCGCTCTTTCGCGAACTGTAGGGCCGCCGTTTCCGGCGGCCCCACCGAATCGTTACGCCGCGACGGGCTGGTAGCGCGCGTCGCCGAAGCCGAGGATCGGATAGAAGATGAACGGCAGGAGCAGCAGGCCGAGAGCGAAACCGATGCCTTTGCCGAAGTTTCGCGCCACCGCGATCAGCAGGATGATGGCGACGATGAAGTTGACGAACGGGATGAGCAGCAGAATGATCCACCAGAGCGGCTTCCCGGCGATCTCGAGCAAAACGATCATGTTGTAGATCGGGATGATCGCCGCCCAACCCGGCTTGCCGGCTTTGACGAAGACCTTCCACATCCCGATGACGACCAGCAGGACTATGACGATCCAGCAGATCATCGCTCCTGTGCCCATGGCGGCGGCGTATAGCGGTAACCCCGTGGTGGTCGTTGTCGTGTCCTGTAACAACGCGAGTGCGAACAGAGAGGTCATGGCTCTTCTCCTTCTTCTTTTCCCGTTTGTGGACGAGCAACGACGGTACACCGGACTCAGCTATAGCGCAATGATGCCTAACCGAGAATCGCGTCCAGCTCCCCGGCGATGTCGCGGAGCGAGTAAAGGCGCGTCGATGCGGGGTCGGAGATGAGCGCGTTCAGCGACGGTGTCTCGAATCCTGCGGCTGCGAGTTGTCTGGCGATCGGAATCGCTTCTTCGCGCAATCCTTCCGGCGGATGCGGCAACTCCTCGCCGCCGCCTTCGACGAATGTCTGACGCTCGATTGCCTTCATCCGCTCGCGAAGTTTCGATTGAAACGCGCGGATCTGCGTGAGGACGGCGGGATCGAGAGCCGTCGCAGCCGTGAGTGCATCGATGTCACGGTGCAAGGTGGCAATGATCGGCGCGAGGCGGTCGGCGTCCGACTGCGGCAGCTCATCGACTGCGGCGCTCAGATCGTTGAATGCGAATTCGATGTCGCTCGCGACGGACGCGTTCACGCCGGCGCGACCGGCCGCGATCGCGTTCACGAGGATGTTGATGCTCAACCCGAGTTGCGGCGCGATCTCGCGGTCGATGTCGCTCGCGGCGGCTCGCAGCTGGAACAGCGCCGCCTCGAGCATCACAACGTCAGTCATTCTTTGTTGAGGAACTTCGTCAATCCGGTGAGGATGTCGATCGGCAGCGGGAAGACGATGGTGGTGTTCTTCTCCACGCCGATCTCGGTCAACGTCTGCAGGTAGCGGAGCTGCAGTGCCGTCGGCTGCGTGGCCAGAACGTGCGCCGCATCCGCCAGCCTTTGCGACGCCGCGAACTCGCCCTCGGCGTGAATCAACTTCGCCCGCTTCTCGCGTTCGGCTTCGGCCTGCTTGGCCATCGCGCGAAGCATCGACTCCGGCAGATCGACCTGCTTGACCTCTACGTTCGCGACCTTCACGCCCCACGGCTCGGTGTGCTGATCGAGGATGCTCTGGATGCGCGCGTTGAGCGCGTCGCGATGGGCCAGCAGTTCGTCCAGCTCCACCTCGCCGAGGACGGAGCGGAGGGTGGTCTGCGCAAACTGGGAGGTCTGGTAGCGGTAGTCGAAGACTTCGACGACGGCGCGCCGCGGCTCGATTACGCGCAGAAACACGACCGCATTCACCTTCAGCGTGACGTTGTCGCGCGTGATGATGTCCTGCGGCGGCACTTCGAACGCTTCCTGACGCAGCGAGACGCGCACGATGCGATCGATTGGCGCAAACACTAGAAAGATGCCGGGCCCTTTGGCCTCGGAGAGCAGCCGGCCGAGGCGGAAGATCACGCCGCGTTCGTACTCGGGAAGGATCTTGATCGAGCTGAGAAGGTAGAGGCCGACGATGATAATGATGATGAGCAGACCGAGATTCATGGAGCCCTCCGCGCGAATTCGTGGATTGTAGGCTACTCGGCAGGCTCGACCACGAGATGCAACCCATTCACGCTGGCCACGCGCACGCGAGCGCCCTCGGCGATGGCGTTGCTGGCGATCGCGTTCCACAGCTCGCCGTGAACGAAGACCTTGCCGTCCGGCTCGAGCGGCGTGCGGGCGATTCCGATCAGTCCGACCATCCCTTCTTTCCCTGTCGCGATCTTTCCGTGTCGCGCTTTGAGAACGAGTGTGGTCAGGAAAACGGCGATCACTCCAATCGGAATGCTCGCCGCGAACGCCGTGATGGGGTTCACGCGCATCTGCGCAATCGGTCCGTCGACGAGAAACAGCGCGCCGATGACCATGCTCACGATCCCACCGATGGCGAGGACGCCGTGCGACGCGAACTTCGCCTCGAGCGCGAATAGTGCGAATGCGACCAGCAGCAGCGCCAGTGACGCGAAGCGCGTCGGCAGAAAGTTCAGCGCGAAAAGCGCGAGTACGATCGCGATCACGCCCACAACACCCGGAATGACCGCGCCGGGATGATTGAACTCCGCGAAGATCGCCAACCCGCCGAGGACCAGCAACAGGAAGGCGATGTTGGGATCCATCAGCGACGACATCAGCCGCTGCCGCAGCGTCATCTCGATCGTGTTGATGTGCGCATTCGTCACGTGCAGCGTCACGTTTGAGCCGTCGTAGCGCTTGAACGTCCGGCCATCGATCGCGCGCAGGAGCGCCTGCTCGTTCGGCGCGATCACATCGATCAACTTCTGCTGCAACGCTTCCTGTTCGGTGAACGACTTCGACTCGCGCACGGCGCTTTCGGCCACGGCCACATTGCGTCCGCGTTTGTTCGCGATCGTGCGCATGAAGGCCGCGGCATCGTTCTCCATCTTCGCCTTCATGATCTCGTCCATCTTTTCGCCGAGGATGACCGGATGCGCGGCGCCGGTGTTCGTGCCGGGCGCCATCGCCGCGACGTCGGCAGATTCGAGGATGAAGAATCCCGCAGACGCGGCGCGGCTCCCGGCCGGCGCCACGTAGACAATGACCGGCACTCGCGAGGTCATGATCTTCTCGACGATCGAGCGCGTGGAGTCGAGCAGTCCGCCCGGCGTGGTCAGCTCGATGATGACGGCGTCGTCGTGCTCGCGCTGCGCCTGATCGATCGCGCGGCCGATGAATTCGTCGCTGATCGGATGAATCATGTCGTTGATGTTCAGCCGCAGCACGCTGGCGTGAAGCGGAATGGCGGCGGCCAGGAGCGCAGCGAGGATCAGAGCGCGTCTCATGGCGATGATCGTACTCCTGTGCTACTGCGGCCCGTAGTCCGGCGTCGGCTCATAGTTGAAGAATTTGGTGATGTCGTTTCGGAACACGAGTTTGAAGTCGCCGATCGGGCCGTTGCGCTGTTTGCCGATGATGATCTCTGCGATGCCCTTCTCCTCGGTGTCCTTGTTGTAGACCTCATCGCGGTAGATGAAGCAGACCACGTCGGCGTCCTGCTCGATCGATCCCGACTCGCGAAGGTCGGAGAGCTGCGGGCGGTGATCGCCGGTGCGCTGTTCCGGGCGGCGCGAGAGCTGGGAGAGTGCGATCAGTGGAACGTTCAGCTCCTTGGCGATCGCTTTCAAGCCGCGCGAGATCTGCGAAACCTCCTGGTTGCGCGACTCGACCTTTCCTTTGACGGACATGAGCTGGAGGTAGTCGACCATGATCATGTCGAGGCCGGCCTCCATCTTCAGACGCCGAGCTTTTGCGCGCATCTCCATGATGTCGATGCCGGGCGTGTCGTCGACGAAGATCTTCGCCTTGGCAAGGCGCGCCGAGGCGTCGGCCAGATCGCGCCAGTTTCGCTCGCTGAGCATGCCGGCGCGGATGAGGTGATTCGAGACGCCCGATTCGGACGAAAGGATGCGCAGACCGATCTGCTCCTTCGACATTTCCAGCGAGAAGACGCCCACCGCGTACAGCCGCTGCGACGGCGGCCGCGGATCGCCGGAGCGATCGGGGATGGCGATCGACTCCGCCATGTTCATCATGAAGGACGTCTTCCCCATTGACGGCCTAGCGGCAATAATGATTAAATCTTGCGGCTGGAACCCCGACGTGAATTCGTTGAATCTGTCGTAGCCGGTGGGGATGCCGGTGATCAGTTTTCCGGCGTGCTGCAGCTGCTCGATCGCGGTCATGTTCGACCGCGTGATGCGATCGAGCGCGACAAACCCTTTCTCGATCGACCCCTCGGCGATTTCGTAGATCGACTTCTCGGCGATGTTGAGCACGTCCGCCGGCTCGCCCGGCGCGTCGAGCGCGGCGCGCATCACCGAGTTGCCCATCACGATCAGCCGCCGCAGCGTCGACTTCTCTTTGACGATGTGCGCGTACCGCTCGACGTTGGCGATGTCCGGAATGCCGTCGACCAGCGACGCGACATACGCCGTTCCGCCCACCTGCTCGAGCTGCGCGTTCTTGGCCAGCTCCTCGCGCAACGTCAGCAGATCGATCTCGCGGCTCTGCTCGGCCAGCCGACGCATGGTTGCGAAAATCGTCCGATGCGCGTCGCGGAAAAAGTCCTCAGTGTTGATGGTGCTGACCACGCGGTAGAACGCATGGTTGTTGATGAGAATCGATCCGAGGACCGCGCGCTCCGCATCGGGAGACTGCGGCAACGGCCGGTCGAGTGCTACGTCGAGTTGCGCTACGGACATTGAATGAAGTGTGCGGAGTCTAGGTGCGTTTGTCACCACTCCCGAATGCCCGCAACCGCTGCACAAACGCTCCACATGATTTCCGCAGGGGATGGCCCGAAGAGGCTGCGGAAAAGTGAAGATTGTTCTTGACAGAGAACGCGAATCCCTACCGTTTGTAGAATCGGAAATCGCGACAGCGTCGCGGCGTTATCATGTGGCGATGCGAGCAACCGCGAAGAAGAAAAAGATGATCAGCCTCAAGCAGATTCGAAGCGCCGCGCGCGCTTCACGGGAAGCGCGCGAGACGCTCAAGGCTCTCGGGTTAGGAAGGCTCTACGCGTTTCAACGGATACCGGACACGACGGAAGTCCGCAGCATGGTCGCGAAGGTGGGGCACTTCGTGTCGATCCTCGATGGCCCTGACATTCTCTTTCCGACGGGGAAGAGCACGTTAGGAATCGAACGGATCCGCGAGGCCGTCGAGGCAGTTCGTGCCGAGCAAAAAAACCGCGCCTAAGGCGCATCGGCGGCGTTCCGAGTACACCAGAAACGTCTTCATCAACTGTCCTTTTGACGACGAATACACTCCGATCTTCGAGGCGATCGTCTTCACGATTCAGGCATGTGGCTTCCGTCCAATCTGCGCGCGGTCGCGTTTGAATTCTAGCGATGTGCGCTTGCAGAAAATCGTCGACCTTATCGCCCGCTGCCGTTACTCGATTCATGACCTGTCGCGGACGGAGCTTGATCGCGTAAGTACGCTCCCGAGGTTCAATATGCCGCTCGAACTCGGAATCGATATTGGGTGCCGAGTTTTCGGTGCCGACCAGAGCGATAAGAGCTTCCTCATCTTCGATCGCGACCGGTTCCGCTTTCAGACCTACGTCTCCGACATTGCCGGCCAGGACATCGCCGACCATGGTAACGACCCGAATATGGCGATCGCCCGCGCGCGGGACTGGCTCAGGACTGAGGCCAAGCGCACGCACATCCCTGGTGCGAAAGCCATGCAGTCGAAGTATGTCGATTTCCGCAGGGCACTTCCTGCGCTCTGCGAGCGCTTCGAGCTCGACATCTCAGCGTTGACATTCGACGATTTGGTTTTCGTAGTCGGCGCATGGCTAACGCCACCGACGCCCGTCTCCCCCTGACCGGAATGCTCTCCTCCGGTAACCCTGTTGGTCAGCGCGTCGTCTGATACCCCGTCTGGAGGATTTTGATTTGATCAAGCGAACACTCATTCCGCTGCTGCTGCTGGCTTCGTCGGCATTCGCGCAGCAGACCGCGCCGGCTCCTCAGCCGGCGGCTGCCGCAGCGACCGACGATTCCAAGCGGCCCGTGGCCGTTGTCAACGGTGAAACCATCACCGTCGAAAAGCTCAACCGGATGTACGCGAACCTCAACACGCAGATGAGGACCAACTACGACCAGAACGGCGGCAAGGGCGCGCTTCTCGAGAACTACATCCGCAAGCGTCTGCTGCTCCAGGAAGCGTTCAAGACCGGATTCGACAAGAAGCCGGAAGTCGTCGCGACCGTCGAGACCGCGCGCGAGTCGGCGCTCTTTGATCGCTACGTCCGCGACGTCGTGGCCGCGGGCATCGTGACCGATAAAGATATTCGCGACTACTACGATGCGCACCCCGACGACTTCGCCACGCCGGAGAAGGTACACGTGCGGCACATCGTCATTGCCGTCACGAACGCCGGACCCACTCCGAAAACGGACGGCCAAGCGCTCGAGCAGATCAGCAAGATCGCCGCGGAGCTGCGGGCCTCCGATGTCGCGTCTGCGATGGGGAAACCCGACCTGACTACGTTGAACAAACTGCGCCTCGCGCACTTTGAAGAGGCCGCGAAAAAGTACTCCGAGGATGGCTCCGCGGAAAGCGGCGGCGACCTCGGATGGATGTCCAAAGGCCAGCTGGATCCCACGTTCGAAGCTGCCGCATGGGGGCTGAAGCCTGGAGTCATCAGCGGCGTCGTACACACGAAGTTTGGATATCACCTGATCCTCGTCGAAGGGAAAGAGCCGGCCGGTATCGAGTCGTTCGACGCCGTGAAGAGCGGCATCCGCGAGTATCTGATGACGCAGAAAGCGACCGACGTCGTCAACGCGGTGGCGCGGCTCACGAACGAGCTGAAGGCGAACAGCCGTATCAGCGTTTTTCCCGAGAACATCAAGTAATACAGTTTGTGACTGGATACAAAAACGCCCGCGGCGACGCGGGCGTTTTTTGTGTGTCTTGTCCGTGTTTACGACGCTGCGCTGGCCGCGGAATGCGCGCCGTGGGCGGTCTCCCATTCGTCGGCTTCGGTGGAGAAGAGATTGATGCGCGCCTTCTTGTATTCGCGCGTCGGATAGAGGGCCTGCTTCTCGTCGACGCCGGTATCGATGGCGATGTCGTTGATGATCGATTCGCACTCATCGACTGACCGCCCGTGCACGATCGTGTAGAGGTTGTAGGGCCAGTCGTCGTAGACCGGGCGGAGGTAACAGTGCGAGACCGCTTTGTTCTGCGACATCTTCACGCCGACGGCGTCGACGCCATCGCCTTTGACGGCCCACACACCCATCGCGCTCGCGCCGAAGCCGGTCTTGCGTGCCTGCACGACGGCGCCGTAGCGGCGGATGTATCCGCGCTTGAGCAGTGACCTCGCCGCGGCGAGCAACTCGTCGGCAGCGACTCCGTTGGTGCGCGCCATTGCTTCGAATGGCCGCGGCTGAAGCGGCAGATCGCGTTGCAGCAGGCGGACCGATTCAATCTCGACCGGCGTCAGCGGTGCGAGTTCGTTGTCGCCGTGCGAATCGTCAGCGTCACTGCTGCCCTTGAATTGCTTGAGGGTTGGCAGAGGACGGACGGCGTCGCATCCGGCTTCGTCGCCGAGGAGATCGACCGTCTTGTCGAGGCCGAGAATTGATGTCGGCGCGACGGCGATCGTGAACCATAGATTGAAGTCGTTGTTGCGGCGGTAGTTCTGTGTCACGCCAGGATGGGCATTGATCGCCGCCGCGGCTTCGTCGATGCGTTCGGGGTCGACTTTTGCCGCCACGAGGCACGATCGATAGCCGAGAGCGCGCGCGTCGAACTGCGCCGCAAGGTGGCGCACGAGGCCATCGCGCTTCAGGCGCTCGATGCGCTTGATGACTTCTTTTTCCGACATGTCGATCGCCTGTCCGATGAGGGCGAACGGCGTTGAAACCAGGGGAATCTCACTTTGCAGGGCACCCAGCAGCTCACGGTCCCGTTGATCGATTTCCTGCATTTGGATCCTCGGCTAACTAGTGGCGTTCGGTGGTGGGGATGCCCCGGATTGTATGAGATCGGACGCTCCTTCACCAGTGTTCAAATGGAGGAATTGGCGAGTCGTCGAGCGAAATCTGCGGAAACTCGGCGGCATCGAGACGCCTGTCCGTCGCACCTTGCACAAGAAGCGTTGCAACCCACTCTCTGTGACGTCGCGCGGCCTCTTCGGCCGAGGTGCGATCGATCCCGCACCAGTGCTTCGGAAAGTCGTTCAACTTCTCGATCGCCGCATCGAACAGGCGCAGTCCACCGGGATACGTTCCGCGTTTCACGTGGTGATACGCGGCCGCCAGTTGGATGAGCCCTTGCAGAAAACGATGGACGTCCGACTCCGCTTCGAGCCAGATCGTCTCCCACGACTCGTGTGCATCCCAGAACTCGGCGGCGTTGAAGTGATCGAGGCCGGCGCGAAAGTGAGAGACGAAGTCGGGCTTGTTCAGTCTTCCGCCCTCGTGCCGCGGCGCAGCGTCTCGCACATCGCGATCGTGAAATCGGCGGTCGAGCCGATGCCGCCGATGTCGCGCGTGCGATGTTCCGCGCCGGAATCGAGCACCTTCACGATGGCGTCGTCGACGCGTTTGGCCGCGCCCGTTTCGCCGATGTGATGCAGCATCAGGACCGCGGATTTGAGCAACGCCAGCGGATTCGCCTTGTTCTGACCCGCGATATCCGGCGCGCTGCCGTGCACCGCTTCGAAGACCGCGCCTGCTTCGCCGATGTTCGCTCCGGCGACCACGCCCAACCCGCCCACGAGTCCCGCGGCAAGATCGGAAACGATGTCGCCGTAGAGATTCTCGAGCAGGAGGATGTCGAATTGCTGCGGGTTCATCACCATCTGCATGCAGAGGTTGTCGACGATCTTGTCGTCGGCTTCGATGTTCGGGTACTCCTTGGCCACGTTGCGGAAGCACTGCAGGAAAAGGCCGTCCGACAACTTCATGATGTTGGCCTTGTGCACCGCGGTGACGCGCTTACGGCCGTGCGTGCGCGCGTACTCGAATGCGAAGCGCGCAATGCGCGTGGAGGCTTTCTCGGTGATGATCTTGAGCGACTCGACGACACCAGGGACGACCTCGTGTTCGAGACCGCTGTAGAGGTCCTCGGTGTTCTCGCGCACGACGATGATGTCGACGTCCTCGAAGCGCGTGATGATGTTCGGCATCGACTTCACGGGCCGCAGATTCGCGTAGAGATCGAGCGTCTTGCGGAGCCGGACGTTGATCGACGAGAAGCCGGTGCCGATTGGCGTCGTGACCGGGCCTTTCAGCGCGACCTTGTTTCGCAGAATCGATTCGAGCACGTCGGCTGGCAGAGGATCGCCGAAGCGCGAAATGGCCTCGGCGCCGACGAAGTACTTCTCCCATTCGACGTCGACGCCGGCGCATTCGATGATCGAGACGACCGAGGCCGTGACCTCGGGGCCAATCCCGTCACCGGGAAGAAGTGTGATTTTGTGTTGCGCCATCGTGAATCCTTTCCGCTCGCTCACGCGCCTTCGCTACGGAGAAGTCCGCCGGCAGCAGCGATGAAAGCGCGCCGTATTCGGGCAGCTCATCGATGCAGCGATGGACGCTCTCCAGCGTCGGAGGGATGAAGTCGAGGTAACCCATGCGGCCGCGAACGAGCGGCTGCTTGGAAAACGTGCCTAAGATTTTGAGAGAACGCTGCAGAAGGGTCTCGAAGTAGCGCCGCCGCATCGAACGCCGTTCGCCTTGCGGCAGCTCGGAACGAGCCGGCAAGCCGTGCACGCGCCAGTCCGCATAGTAGTCGACGAGTTCCAGCTCCGTCTCCTCGCCGAGGATGCGGGCCACGCCGCGGTCGCGGAGGAGCGAGGCGACGTCGTACGTGTCCGGACCCATTCTCAGATCCTGATAATCGATCAGGTAAAGCTTGTCGTTAAGAATGTGAATATTTTGTCCATGATAATCGCGATGACATAGAACGTACGGATGTCTGGAGATGTTATCGGCCAGCTTTCTGAGCAACGGTTTCAGCTCCAGCGTGTCCTCGGAGGGTACATTCATCAGCTTCTCGAAAAAGAACTCCCGCGTCATCTCCAGCTCGTTGAAAAAGAAGTCGCCGGTGAATGGAGGATTGATGTCGACGGCGCCCGCCTTCTGAAAGTAGACGAGCAGCGTGATCGCCTTTCGATACCAGCGAATGCCCTCATCGCGGTCGCGGTGCAGGATGTCGAAGGCGGTTACGTCGCCGACGTCCTGTTGGAGCATGACCGCGTCGCTGTGGTGGATCAATTTGGGCAGGTACGCATGCTTCGACGCCGCGTGGTACGCGGAGAGCACCCGCGACAGGTCGCGCCGCACCTCTTCGGGATACCAGGCCAACATGTGCGTGACGCCGTCGGGCAGCACCACGCGGAAGTAGCGGCGGACGGAGGCGTCGCCCGGCAGCGCCCGCGCCGACCAACCCTCCCCGACACACTCGGTGAGAAACGCCGCGGCGTCGTCGGGGAGGGATACGTCGGTCATCGGCTACCGCAGTTGCAAGAACCGGGGGCTATTTCGGCGCCGGTCCCTGCTCCTCGGGCTTGGCGTCGCGGATCACGATCTTGTCTATGCTGGTCGGATTTTTCGGTCGGTCCTGCGGTCCGGTCTCCGCGCCGACGATCTTGTCGGCGACGTCCATCCCCTTCGTGACCTGGCCGAAGACGCTGTACTGGCCGTCGAGCGACGGGTAGTCGGCGACCATGATGAAGAACTGCGACGAGGCGCTGTTCGGATCGCTGGAACGCGCCATCGATACGATGCCGCGCTTGTGCTTGACCGAGTTGAACTCTGCGGCCACGTTCTTGCCCGAACCGCCCGTGCCCCAGGTGGAAGGCGAGCCCGAGACGGTGTTCGGATCGCCGCCCTGGATCATGAAGCCGGGGATGACACGGTGGAACTTCGTGCCGTTGTAAACGCCCTTCTCGGCCAGGTCGATAAAGTTCTTCACGTGGTTCGGGGCAACGTCGGGAAAGAAACGGATATCGATTTCGCCTGCGCTGGTGTGCAGTTCGGCGACTTTGTTCTGGTACTGGCTCATCGGTCTGTTCTCCTCTGCCGCGGCGCTGGACGTCGTGGCCGGCGGTACGGTGGCCTCGGTCGTGGTCGCGCTGCTGGTTGTCATGGTGGTCTCGGTCTGTGCGGTGGTCGTCTCGTTGTTTCCCGTGCTTGACGGCGTGCACGAGGCAACGGCAACGGCAAGCAGCGCGTAGATGACGTTCTTCAAGAGCATTCCTCCTCGGTTAGTCTCGGCGCGAATCCTACTACGCGAGGGCTACGGCCTGCGGCGTCCGCGATCGGAGAATTGCGGACGCGAATTGACGGCGGTTCGTCCGTTGCCGCTGGAGGGGCGGGATTGGGACGGGGATGCCGGACGCGAACTGCCATACGAGCTCGGACGCGGCGGACGCGGCGCGGAGTTACGCACTTGCGGGCGGGATGGCCGCCACGATGTCAACGGTGCCGCGACGGCTTTGTATGCACTCGCGTCGAAACCCTCGGCGACCTTGCGAGGAATGCCGCGGGAGATGAATCGCTCCAGGTCGCGCAGATTGCCGCGGTCGTCGGGCGTGACGAAGCTGATGGCGTCGCCGACCGCCTTTGCGCGGCCGGTGCGGCCGATGCGATGAACGTAATCCTCAGGCTGCGGCGGGAAATCGTAATTGACGACGTGCGAGATGCCTTCGACGTCGATACCGCGTGCGGCGATGTCGGTCGCGACGAGCACGCGCACCGTTCCGGCCTTGAACGCTTTCAGCGCGGCGATGCGCTGGCTCTGGCTGCGGTTCGAATGCAGCGTGGCGGTGTTGATGCCGGACGACGCGAGCTTGCGCGCAATCTTGTCGGCGCCATGTTTGGTGCGCGAGAAGACGAGGACGGAGTCGAGTGTCTCGTCGCGGAGGAGATGAAGCAGCAGCGGCAGCTTCGCTTCTTTCGTTGTCTCGTAGACAAACTGCGTGACCAGTTCGGCGGGATTGGCGCGGCGGCCGATCTGGACAGTTTCTGCATTGGAGAGAAACTCGTTTGTCAGCGTCTCGATCTCTTTCGAAAGCGTGGCCGAAAACATCATCGTCTGCCGCTGTTTCGGCAGCGCTTTGACGATGCGGCGCATGGCGGGTAGGAAGCCCATGTCCAGCATGCGGTCGGCTTCGTCGAGGACGGCGACTTCGAGGCCGGAGAAATCGACGTGGCCCTGATCCATGAGGTCGATGAGGCGTCCCGGCGTGGCGATGACGATTTCAGTCCCGGCGCGGAGGGCCTGGATCTGCGGCCGTTCGCCGACGCCGCCGTAAACGGTAGCGATACGAAGGTGAAGATGGCGCGCGTACTTGCGGACGTTCTCTTCGATCTGGACGACCAGCTCGCGCGTCGGGGCGATGACGAGGGCGCGCATGCAGCGGCGATTCGTGGCCGAGCCGCGGGCCGAAAGGCGCTGCAGAATCGGCAGCACGAACGCGGCCGTCTTGCCGGTGCCGGTCTGGGCGATTCCGATGACGTCGCTTCCGCGCAGCACGAGCGGGATCGCTTTGGTTTGGATTGGGGTAGGTTCCGTGTAGCCGGCTTCGCGCACGGCTTTGGCGATTTTCGGGTCGAGCCCGAGTGCTTCAAAAGGCATTGGTGTGTCCGTTCCTGTCAGAGTATTTGTTCAGCTCTGACGCTCGGACAGAGGTGAAGCAGTGTGCGATCCAACTCCCCGAGGGTGGAAAAAATTGCCCTAGCGCTTGAAGACGAACGGTTTGCTGATCGCCTTGCCGTCGCCGTCGAAGAAGCGGATGGTCATCGAAAGGGCGTCCAGTTCGACGGTGGCGAAGCCGAGTCGCGCGCTGGCTTCGGACGGGTAAAGCGTGTGCTTGTGCGGGACGAGCGGCGGGACGGGATCGGAGCCGGCGCCGCTGATGAGAAGCCTGGGATTGGCGTCGATCAACTCGAGGTGATGGTCGTGACCGCAGATGTAGAGGTCGACATTCGCGTGGCGCATCAGCGGATCAAGCGTGACCATGCGCACGTGCTGATCGCGCGGGAAGTGGCCGTGATAGCCCGACGAGACGATCGGATGATGACCGGCGGCGATGCGCCACGGCGTCGTTTTCTTTCCGGCGAAGGACTGACGCAACGCATCGGCAGCGTCGTCGTTGCGAGCCGTGGCGTACGGTGTCGTGTCGAGCATCAGCAGTTCGGTGAGGTTTGAATCGATGACGTACTGGCGCGCCGGGAACTGCCAGTGCGGTACGACGGTCGCGCCGATCTGCGCAGACGGCTGCGACTTGCCGCAGAAATCGTGATTGCCGAGGACAGGGAAGATCGGTACGCCGATGCGGCTGAGTGCGCGGACGCGGTTCCATTGCGGATCGGCCGCGGACGACGGACCGCATGGATAGAACGCATCGCCGGTGATGATGACCGCGTCGAGCGGCGTGCGTGCGTGGAGTTTCGCGATGCCGTTGGCGACGCGGTCCGACCCTTCTCCAGTGTCGCCGACGACTGCGATGCGCAGCGTGACCGCGTGCGGCGCGAGCGGCACGTGCGGAATCGGCGCGCCGAGGGTGAGCGTCGCGAGAAGCAGATAGACTGTCGCGATCATGCCGCTGGTGAAGATTTACGCGCCGAAAAGCAAATCCGTTCAGGAGCTTCGTGCAATCTCCGACGGCGTTCACGACGCGCTCGTCGCGCACGCGAACGTTCCGGCGGACGATCGCTTCCACATTCTCAATCGTCTCGAACGTCACGAGATCGTTGCAGACCCATCGTACGGTGGTGTGGCCCGTTCCGAGAACCTCATCATCATCGAGATCACGCTCAACACGGGGCGGACGGTCGAGATCAAGAAAGCGCTTTATGCCGGAATCGCCTCGCGGCTGGAGAAAGCCGGAGTGAGGCCGGACGACGTTCTGATCTCGCTGATCGAGGTGACGAAGGAGAACTGGTCGTTCGGCGGCGGCCGGGCCACGTACGCGTGAAGCGGAGTGCGGACGTCTCGTCTGCATCCGGCGGGCGTCACGCCCGACGGTGGTTTCCGGGATTCAATCGCGGAACGTGCAATGACTCGGGAAACCCCCGTCGGGCGAGACGCCACGCCGGATGCAGGCGAGGACGCCCGCACTCCGCCAGACCGCCTGAGAGCACTTTGCTAGAATGCGCCGCCGCTTTGGTCTGTTGTGGGCGCCCGCGTGACCTGTGTCCGGGTTCGCACGTCAATAGGTCGACAGGCTGCAAATGCTCCGGAACGTGTCCGACTGAGCTTCGGTCCGTCACCGCCTCACCAGACAAACTATGAATCGAACTTTTTCGCTCTGCCTAGCGGCCGTCCTCGTTGCCGGGAGCGCACTCGCGCAGACCGCACAACCGGCGCCGCAGCCGCCCCCCAAACCGAAAGCCGGCACGATCATCGACCGGCCCGACTCGGGAACGATCACCTCCGAGCCGTCGGCGACTCCCGCCCCTGCCACCGCGCTGCCGGGGACGCCCGCGGCCGGACAGCGCATCGAGCGCTTCGAGGCGGTCGGCAACGTCAGCGTTGCCAGCGACACGATTCGCGTCTACCTCGGCGTGAATCCCGGCGAGCCCTACGATGCCGCCGCGCTGCAGCGCAACTTCCTCAACCTCTGGCAGACCGGCCTCTTCGACGACATCCGCATCGAAACCGACAACGCCCCGAGCGGCGGCGTCATCGTGCGTGCGGTGGTCAAGGAGCGGCCACGCATTGGCGCCGTCGAGTATCGCGGCAACAAAGAGCTGAATGCCGCCAAGATCACCGAGCAACTCGATAAGGACAAGATCGACCTGCACGTGGGCAACACCCTCGAGCAGACCCTCGTCCGCCGGGCTGCCGAATCGATCAAGAAGGCCTACTCCGAGGGCGGGTTCGAAGGCGTCACCGTCGACACCACCCTGGAAGACATGGGCGGTAGCGACAAGAAGATCGTCTTCAACGTCAGCGAAGGCATCAAAGCGACCGTCGCGCGCATCGTCTTCACCGGCAACGAGCACTTCTCTTCCCGCCGTCTGAAAAAGCAGATGAAGGAAGTGAAAGAGAACAACATCGTTACCTGGATTCGCAAGAAGAACCTCTACATTCCGTCGAAGCTCGATGAGGATCTCGAGCACGTCAAGAACTACTACCAGGACTACGGCTACACGAACGTGGCGTTCGGCGAGCCGCAGCTGACGACGATCGGAACCGCGAAAAAACCTCGGGTGCGGATCACGATCCCGATCAAAGAAGGAACGATCCATCGCCTCGGCGACGTCACCGTGACCGGTACGACCGTCTTCAAGCCTGAGGCGTTCACCGGCAACTTTCCGGTCAAGAAGGGCGACGTCATTCGCCGCAAGCCGATTCAGGACCGCGTCGACGCGCTCGATGAGTTGTACCGCATGCGCGGCTTCATCTACTCGTACATCAATCCCGAGTACGTCGAGCGCGACAACAACATCGTCGACGTGCATTTCGCGGTCTTCGAAGGCGAGCAGTTCCGCCTCGGCCGGCTGGAGTTCCAGGGCAACACGACAACGAAAGACAAAGTTCTCCGCCGCGAAATCTTCCTCGAAGAGGGGGAGATCATGGACATGGAGACCTTCAAGCAGTCGATTTACAAGCTCGGCCAGCTCGGCTACTTCAAGGTCAACGACAACCCGGACTTCAAGGTGAACCAGGAGAAGAAGTCGGTCGATGTGACCGTGAAGGGCACCGAGGAAGGGAAGAACGACGTGCAGTTCGGCGGCGGCTACTCCGAGGGCACCGGCTTCTTCGTGCAGACGCAGTTCTCGACGCGCAACTTCCTCGGCGAAGGCGAGAACCTCGGTCTCAGCTTCCAGCGCGGCAACCGGCAGAACTTCTATTCACTTTCGTACGCCGATCCCTGGTTCATGGATACGCCGAACAGCTTTGGCGTGTCGCTCTTCAACCGCAATACGGACTTTCCTCTCTCGGTCGGCTACCAGGAACGCAGCAGAGGTGGATCGGTCGCGTACGGATACCGCCTGCACCGCTTCGACAGCCTCTCCCTCGTCTACGGCCTTGAGCACGTCCGGACGCATGAAGAGTCGAACGTGTTGCCGGACGTCAACGGCAACGTCCCGATCTCCGACATCTCCGATCTGACCTACACCTCGTCGTCGATCGGGCCCTCGTACTCATTCGACTCGCGCGACAATCCGTTCGATACGACGCGCGGCGGCCGCGTCAGCGCGGGTTTGACGTTCTCCGGCGGTCCGCTCGGTGGAACGATTCACGCGATTCGGCCGACGTTCGCGGCGACGAAGTTCTTCAAGTTGTCGCGCAAGTCGTCCTTCAGCCTCAACGTCGACCTCGGCTACCTTCGCCCGCTCGACTACGGCAAAGGTTGCGCGTTGACCTATGACGACTACGTCGATCAGAACAGCAAACTCTGCGTGCCCAAAGGGCAACGCTTCTTCGTCGGCGGCGAGTATTCAGTGCGCGGATTCGAGTACGGAACGCTCGGTCCGACCGAAAAGTTTGGCGGCGTCGAGCAGATTGCCGGCGGCTACAAACAGGTGTTCTTCAACTCCGAGTACATCTACCGCATCAACGATCCGCTGCGGCTCGTTTTCTTCGCAGACGGTGGCTGGGCGTACGGTTACAACGACAAGCTTGATCCTCGCAAACTGCGTTACTCGACGGGCGCGGAGCTTCGCATTTTCCTGCCGGTCTTCCAGTTTCCGATCCGCTTCATCTACGCCATCAACCCGGCTTCGAAGCCGGGCGACAAGTTCAAGACGTTCAACTTCACCATCGGGAATACCTACTAAACAGCGGGCGATTACGCCCGTGTCCAGAAGGCCCAATCTTTTAAGGAGATTTTCATGAAGAAGGTACTCATTTCGCTCGCGGTAGCAGCACTCGCGGCGCCGATGTTTGCGCAGAGTGCTGCGCCGGCTCGCGTCGCGGTTGTCGACGTCAACAAGGTTCTGATGAGTTCGGCCCCGGGCAAGGCGGCGTATGAGCGCCTGAAGAAGATGCAGGATGAGCGCATCGCCAAGGCTCAGGCCATGAACGATGAAATCGCGAAACTCGACAACGACATCAACACCAAGAAGATGTCGCTCAGCGAAGACAAGCTGGCCGATATGGCCAAGCAGCTCTCCGACAAAAAGATCGCCGCCCAGCGCTTCGCGCAGGATGCCGATCGCGAAGTCGGCGAGGCTCGCGACAAGACCCTGCTCGACCTCGAGAACAAGATCAAGCCGGTCATCGACGCAGTGGGCAAAGAGATGGGCCTCGCGGCGATCTTCAACAAGTTCGAATCGGGTCTGGTCTACGCATCGGACGCGATCGACATTACCGACACCGTGATCAAGAAGTTCAGCGAAACCCCTTCGGCCTCGCCCGCGGCTGCCAAGAAGCCGTAACCTCACCGCCAGCAATCACGAAAAGCCTCCCCGCGCGGGAGGCTTTTTTCGTGTGTGCCCGACATGTGCGATCACTTGGAGGTGAAAGTCCTCTACGGACCTTGATGTCAGGAACCGTTAGCTGAAGGCAAGGGCGTCGCCGCGAGGTGGGGTCTGAAGGAAGCCGGAGGCAAATCCGCGAGCCGAGGGAT
>JAFAOU010000090.1 GCA_019247495.1 Acidobacteriota bacterium | reverse complement strand
TGTGACGCAGTCGGGTCTGATGATCTCCAGCGCATATCCGATCTGCGCGCGAGCCAATGGCGGCAGCGTCCTCCACCTCCTCGGCGGCGGCTTCGCCTCCGGCGCGGCGGTGACGATCGGGGGCACGCCCGCGGCGAACGTGACCGTCATCGACGCCTCGCATATCGACGTCGCCCTTCCCCCGCTCGCGCCGGGATGGGCCACGATCGTCGTGCGGAACACGACCGCCGAAAGCACCACGGCGACGAACGCCGTCGCTGTCTACTCGCCGCTGGATCCCGACGGATGTCCCGTCGGTCCACGGCAGCGCTCTGTGCGGCCGTAGCTCTACTGCCTCGGTTTCCGAGCCGTGGGACAATCGTCGGCATCCATGACGACGACTGCAACCCCGACGCTCACTCCGTGCACGAACTGCGGCGGACCGTCATCCGACTATTGCGCGCGGTGCGGCGAGCGGCAGCCGGGGCATCACGATCTGTCGGTTGCGCACTTTGCGCATGACGTCGTGCACGAGTTCGTGCATCTCGATTCGAAGCTGTTTCGGACGCTGCGGGATATCGTCATCAAGCCGGGGTTTTTGACCGAGGAGTATTTCGCGGGGCGGAAGTCGCGATACATCGCGCCGTTGCGGCTGTTCCTCACGCTGTTCGCGCTGCAGTTTCTGGCCTTCACGTTCTACCAGCCGGCCGCGCTGTACACGGTCGCGTCGATGAAGAAGTTCGACAAGGCGGGAGCGCTCACGAAACTGATCGACAGGCGCGCGGCAAAGTTGCACCTGACGCGTGAAGAGACGGAGCAGCGGATCGATGAACGGTGGCACAAGAACTACTCGTTGCTGCAGCTCATGAACATCGCTGGCGTCGCGGTCGTGCTGAAGGTGCTGCACCGCAAGCGCTACTTCGCGGAACATCTCGTTTTCGCGGCGCACTTCCTGGCGTTCTCGTACATCGTCGCGTTGGTGGTCGATTGGCCGATCTACGCAATCATGGGATTCCAGCCCGGGCTGCTGCAACGCGCCGTGTCGGCCGTGACGATCGGGATTCTGCTCGTGTATCTCTTCATCGCGCAGCGGCGCTTCTACTCAGGCGGAGGCGGCACGACCGCGATCAAGACCGTGGCGCTGTGGGGCGGCCGTTGGGCGGTAGGCGTCCTGCTGATGGGTGGATCCCTATTCACCGCGATGCTGATGGTGCGCTGACTTTTCGCGCTACCAGCAGGAGTCCAGGTCCGAACGGCACGAAGGAGAAGAGCCTGTCCAGCGAGAAGATCGCGCGGACGGCGCCGACCAGCATCCGCGAGCGTCCGGCACGGGCGACGGAGCGCAGCGCGGCATCATCGTTGATTGCCAGACGCGCGCGCCGTTTGTTCATCGGCAGGATCACCAGCGTGTCGTACACCAGGACGATAGGAAAGCCCCAGAACGACGCTTTCTCGATCCGCATCGACGCTGCCCGGAACAACGACGTGAGCTGCTCGCGCGTGTAGCGGCGGCGATGTTCGTAGTAATCATCGCTCGCGGTCCATAGGCTTTGCAGCGCCGGCACCGTGGCCACGCACGTACCATCCGTGTCGAGCACGCGGGCCAGTTCGCCTACGGCCGATGCATCGTCGTCGAGGTGCTCGAGTGTCTCGCCCGTCGTGACTCCGGCGAAGGCGTTCGACCGGAACGGGAGCTTCGTCATGTCGCCGATGACCGCCGGAATGCCGAGGGTTTTGCGCACGTGCAGCGCCGCATCGACGGAGTAGTCGATGCCAATGACGTCGTAGCCGCGCTGCTGCATTCGTCCGGCGAGCTGGCCTAAGCCGACGGCGGCATCGAGCACGCGCGCGCCCGCAGGCAACTTCTCCACCTCGCGCAGAATGATGCCGAGGCGGTACTCGTGACGGGGGCCGAACATCTCCGGCTGGGTGCCCCAGGCGTGGGTATGCGCAGTCAATTGACCGGCAATGGTAAAATGCCGGACCTTAACTCGGGGAGAAAAGTATGCGATCTCATGTGGCGTGGGTGGCGGTGATCGGACTGATGGCGGTTAGTGCCTCGTCCGTGGCGCAGCAGGTACCTCTGAGTGATCCCAACTCGTTCGTCACGGAGAACTGCGCCGGAGACCGCGGACTCGTAAGAACCGGACGGGTATTCGGCGCCCCGGGGAATGTCGCCGGAGCACGCCCATCGACCCTGCTTGCCTTCAGCAAGCTGGCCTATCGGAATGTGGCCGACTCCACCAAATGGCCTTCGAAGATCGCCCCGACGGCTCTGACGACAGGCGAAGGCATTCTTTATCGCATCGACAATCTCGAGATTCGCGGCCAGAGCAATTGCCTCGACTCCATCGTCGTGGAGTTCGGTGACTACGGCGGATTCAACACGCCGCCGGAGATCGAAGGGCTTCTTCCTTCGGCAGCATGCACGAAGGGAACGATGAAGGATGCCGTTGAAGCAGCCAAAACCGTGTTCACGGATCAGCTCAGCGTTTGGGGAGCAGATTTGTGGCACAACAACTTCGAGAAAGGATGCGGCGGCGGCGGCGACGGCAAGAGCCAGCAACGCGTCAGCGTGGTCGGTTATGGCTTTTGGGATGACCGCGGGGGCACAAGCACACCGGTCATGCGCCTCTCTCCGATCATCGCCATCATCGACACATCCGACGGAGTTACGCCTCCCGGTAATGGCGGCAACGGCGGCGATGGCGGCAACGGTGGTAACCCGCCCCCAACGTCAAGCGGACTGACCGTCGTCCTTCCTGACGACGTCCGCGCGAACCCGGTAGTCATGGGCAACTCAAACTCGACGACCGTTCTGTTCTCGACGTTCACATCGCCGACGTCGACGGCCGACGTCTCCGTCTCCGCCCAGAGCGATGCCGATGATCTGCTCGTTTCCGTCAATCACCCGGTCATCAAAGCCCCCGGCGCCGGCGACGAAATCCTGACCATCACCACGACGCCGACGACCACCGCCGGCGATCACGTCATCACGATCACCGCCAACGATGGGACGACCACATCCTCCGCCTCGGTCTTCGTCACTGTACTCTGCGATCCGCCGTTCATCCTCGGCATCGATCAGCCGAAGAGTTCCACGGTCGGCATCGGACGGCCGGCGCAGCTTTCCGTGAAGGCTTCGGGCAGCGGACCACTTACCTATCAGTGGTTTACCGGCGCCAGCGGCCTGGTGAATTTCCCTCTGCCCGGCGGCACGGGGCCGACCTTCACAACCTCGGCGCTGAACGACACGACGTCGTACTGGGTACGCGTGACGAATCCATGCGGCAGCGTGAACAGCCAGACGGCGACGGTGAACGTTTCCGCGAGCGCGAAACCGACGCGGCGCTGAACCTTCAGTCATCGAATCCCGAAAACGCCCGGCGAACCCGGGCGTTTTCCTTTTATGATCGCCGGATGAAAATCAACGTCGCCCTCGCGCTCGTCCTTCTTCCGATTGCCGCGCTCGCGCAGACCACACCGCCGGCGGCTGCCGCGCCGTGGCACTTCGTGGTCGCGGGTGATTCCCGCAATTGCGGCGACGTGGTCATGCCGGCCATTGCCCAGTCGGCGAAAAATAACGACGCGAAGTTTTACTGGCACCTCGGCGACTGGCGCGCTATCTACACGTTCGATGAAGACATGCAGCAGGCGTCGGCGATGGCAAAGCAAACTCTGCGCGTGCAGGACTACCTCCTCGGCGCGTTTCAGGATGCAATCGACAATCAGTTGAGGCCATTCGACAAACTCGGCATCCCCGTCTACGCGGGCATCGGCAATCACGAAACGATCTGGCCGATGACGCGCGGCGCATTCGTCAAAGCGTTCTACGCGTACCTCGACTCGCCCTCGATCCGCGCGCAGAGACTCAAGGACGATCGGTACGACACCAACGTTCGCACCTACTTTCACGTTGTGAACAGCGGCGTCGACTTCATCACGCTCGACAACGGCTCCTGCGAGATGTTCGACAACGAGCAGATGAACTGGCTGACGGCGCTGCTGGATCGCGATGCGGCAGACGCCACGATCCGCACCGTTGTCGTCGGCGCTCATGCGGCGCTTCCCGACAGCCGCTCGTGCGGACACAGCATGGGCAACTACGCGCAGCAGCGTGAAACCGGCCGCGCCGTTTACCGCCGTCTGCTGGCGATGCGCGATACCTACAAGAAGCAGGTGTACGTCCTCGCCAGCCACTCGCATTTCGTCATGGAAAACGTGTACGACACCGCATTCTGGCAGGCGAACGGAGGCGTGCTGCCGGGATGGATCGTCGGCACGTCGGGCGCCGTGCGCTATCGCTTGCCGAATGGAATCGACGAGGGACCGAATACGAAGACCGACGTCTACGGCTATCTGCTCGGCACCGTGGCGGCGGACGGATCGATCTCCTTTGCGTTTCAGGAATTGAAGTCGAGCGACGTTCCCGCGGAGGTCAAGGCCAAGTATTCGGAAGCGTTCGTCAACGACTTCTGCTTCGCCGGAAATCGCGACACTCGCAAGCAGCAAAGCAGTTGTCCGCCGATGTCGCAGTGCTCCGCGGGCGAGTAGCCGGTCAGTTCCGCACGCTGCTCATCGGCACCTGCGAGATCCATCCGAGGACGGCATCGGCCTCGGCCAGCATGCGCCGCGTGGCGCGAAGCAGCGCCGCGCGCTCGTGTTCGGAAAGGTCGGGTTCCTCTTCGATCATCTGCGCCAGGCCGCGGATTTCTTCAACGATGGTTGTGACCCTGCGCGACAGTAAGGTCGACAGCAGCACGGTGTGAAGCTGATTCATCTACTGAGGGAGTAGCGACGCCGCCGGAAATCGCCCTGCGGCTGCGATTTCCGGCGGCGGCCGCTCACCTGCTACGGCGAGACGTGGAACGTGACGGTCAGATCGAAGATCGTGTCGATCGCGTTTCCGTGCAGCGATCCGGGCGCGAACTGCCATTGCTGGACGGCCTGGAGCGCGGATTGATCGAAGAGCGCCGATGTGCTCTGCAATACGTGCGCTTCACGCACCCGGCCGGTTTTGTCGACGATGCACTCGACGATGACCGTTCCGTTCATCCGCGCTTTAACGGCCAGCATTGGATAAACGGGCTGAACGCGGCGGATCACCACCGGCGCTTTGACGTCGCCACCGACCGGCAGCGGGACGTCAGGCTCCGGAGCTATGGTCGCCGTGGAGGGCGGACCATCGACGCCAACGCCGTGAGCCACACCCCAATCCACGCCCTGCGCCTGATCGGAGCCGGAGCCATTGCCGGTTGTTGTCGTATCCGCGATCGAAGTTGACGTCGATGCCGCTTGCTCGGTGTGATCAGGCACCGTGCGCGGCGCCGTGTCCGCTGTCGGAGTTGTGGGCTTCACCGCCGCGGGCGGCGTGGACTGCTTGTGTCCCCCGTTCGGCACGCCGAGCGCGGGGGGAACCTCCACGGGCGAAACGAAGATTGGGAGCGTGTACTCCTTCGGCGCATTGGTGGGGAACTCGATCGTCCGGATACCGTTCGCAAGAATGGCGATGACGACGAGCGAGTGGAATGCAAACGACGCCGTCAGCAATCCAACCCGCTTCTCCGCAACGACCTCAGCGTGTATGACAGATGTCTCGAACATGACGTCCTCCCTATGTTCTCCGTTCGATTCGGGAGGAGCGTTTTTCGAAACTGCGGCGTGACACGAAACAGAAAACGGTTCACGCGGAGGCCGCGGAGAGGCGGAGGGTTTAGTGGACGAACTTGCGGCGGTTGCGGATGTAGTCGGCTAGGATGTATTCGCCGAGGCGGTCGGGCGATGAGTAGAAGGCGCGGCCGCGGTTGATCTTCGAGAGCTGCTCGACGAAGTTCACGAGCATCGGATCCGTGGCCAGCATGAACGTCGTGATGGGGATGTTCGCGCGGCGGCAGCGGTCCGCTTCTTCCAGCGTCCGGTTCACGATCTTCATGTCCAGGCCGAATGAGTTCGTGTACAGCATCCCGTTCTCCGTCAGCGCGGAGGGCTTGCCGTCGGTGATCATGAAAATCTGTTTGTTGTTGTGCTTGTGCCGCCGCAGGATGCGCTGCGCCAGCTCCAGGCCGGCCTTTGTGTTCGTGTGAAACGGGCCGACCTGCACGTACGGAATCTCGGAGATCGGCACCTCGGTGGCCTCGTCGCCGAATAGCAGCACGTCGATCGAATCCTTCGGATACTTCGTAAGAATCAGCTCCGTCAACGCCAGCGCCACCTTCTTCGCCGGCGTGATGCGGTCCTCGCCATACAGCACCATCGAGTGCGAGATGTCGATCATGACCACCGTGGCGCAGCTCGAGTTGTGCTCCGTCTCGAATACTTCCAGATCGTCCTCCGCCATCAGAATCGCGTCGGCCGGATCGGTGTGCTTCATCGCGTTCTGCAGCGAACGGATCGAATCGATCGACATCGGATCGTCGCCGAACTGATACGGCCGCGTCTCGGTCAGCCGCTCTGTCCCCTGCCCTGCCTTCGCGACCGAGTGCGATCCCGTGAGTGACTTCTGCAAACCGCCGAAGATCTCGTCGAGCGCATCGCGGCGAATCTGCCGCTCGCCTCCCACGCCGAGGATGACGTTGCCGTCGGCGTCCTGCCCGATCACGTTCTCTTCCATCAACTTCGCGAAGAACGCTTCGAGATCGATGTTCGGGTCGATGTACCCGCGATCCTGCAGCGCGCGCATCCAGCGCATCGCCTCATCCACGTCGCCGCCGCTTTGCAGCAGCAGATGATTGAAGAGCCGCCGCAGACCCATCTCGGACAATAGCTGCCGGATGAGTTCGGGATCGAGGTAGGAGTACCGGTGGCGCATGGGGAGGTGCCTGGTGAAAGCGATTACGCGATTGTCATGCTGACTGGGCGTGAGGAAATGTCGCGACCCGCACCGCTTGTCTGCCGGAGTTGCGCGCGAAGGCGCGCTGAACAACCTTAGCCCCGCGCTCGGCGCGGGGAAAACGGACCTGGCCAGGATTCGTGGCCGCGGAGGCGGCCACAACAAAGCGTTCCAGTAGGGCGAGATTTTGTAGCGGCCGCCTCCGCGGCCGCGCATTCCGCGCGACGTCCGCACCCCGCGCCAAGCGCGGGGCTAAGATTGTCGAGCGCGCCTTCGCGCGCGAATGAATCCGAGGGCGGATTTGCTCACCGAGGCTGCCCTTTTGCCTTTCACTCATCCTTCACTCTTCTTGTTCAGCCGCGCGATCCACTTCGCAATGGTCGGATTGTTCGGCAGCATTTCGCGCGCTTCTTCCAACCCCGCCAGCGCCTCGGCGGTGCGATCGAGGACGAGCAGTATCTGCACTCGCAGTTCGACGAGATTCTGGTAGAGATGAAAATCGGTGGCGTCCTGCGTCGGCAGCAGCGACAGGCCGCGATTCACGAACTTCAGCGCGACTTCCGGCTTGGAATCGTTCAGCGCATCGGCGGCGAAGCGATGCAGCATCCGAGGAGAATCGCCGAGGAACGTCTTCGCATCGACGAAGTGCGCGAGCGCTTCGCGAACGATAGCATCCTGATCGGGAAACCATCCGTCGCGAATCATCCGATCGATCTGCCGCGACAGCTCGCCGGGAATCTCGGCCGTGACTTTTGCCATGCGCGAGAGGATTGTATCTGCTCGGCCGAAGAGTGAATGGTGAAGAGTGAAGTGTGAAAGAAACGCGCTTTTCTTTCACTCTTCACTCTTCACCCTTTTCTTACTTCACCGTCCGCAGCACGTTGAACTTCATCATTTCCTGGAAGGTGATGGTCGAGTCGAGGTCTTCGCGCGCGAGGCGGAGGGACTGGTGCAGGCCTTCGAGGATCATCTCCATCCAGAAAGCGAGCTCCTGGTCGCTGCGCGGCTGAACGTACTTTTTCGCCGTGTCCACGAGCTTCGGAACGCGCTTCAACTCGGCAAAGTACGCGTCGAACGGCTGTTCATCAGACAGCGTGACCTTGTTGCCGTCGACGAACCAGCCGAGGATGGCGTCATAGTTCGGCTCACTCGGCGACGGCGGCTTTTCTTCCTGACGCTGCGGACGCTGCTGCTGTTGCTTGCGATTGCGGCGGCCGGCGAAGGCGTCGTCGAGCTCTTCGTCATCGAGATCGAAGCCGCGATTGCGCTCGTTGCGCGCACCGACGCCGGCGCGCTCGACAGGCGGGAACTTCGTCGCGAACAATTTCGCGACCGCCTCGCCGATCAGCTTTCGCGCGACTACTTCCGCGCCCTGCTGTTCGCCTTCGTAGACCATCTCCACCTTGCCGGTGATCGCCGGAAGGAGCATGGCCAGGTCGGAAAGGCGCGGAAATGCCGACCGGTCGTGCGTCAGCGCCGCGCGGCGCTCCATGTTCGACTGGAGCAGCTCCATTGCCGCGATCGTCAATCGCGCCGAGACGCCCGACGATTGATCGACGAGCTCCGAGCCGCGCGCGACGAATGCGATTTGTTCGACGAGCGAGTGGATGTAGTCCGGAATCTCGATCTCGATCGGATGATCGCGGTCCGTCCACGCTTCCTGCCGCGTGATCTGCATGGCCGTCTCGACGCTCTGCGGATAGTGCGTGAGAATCTGCGAGTCGATGCGGTCCTTCAGCGGCGTGATGATGTTGCCGCGGCTCGTGTAGTCCTCGGGATTCGCGCTGAAGACGAGTACGACGTCCATCGGAATGCGGATCGGAAAGCCGCGGATCTGCAGGTCGCGCTCTTCAAGGATATTCAGAAGCGCGACCTGAATGCGCGGAGCGAGGTCGGGCAGTTCGTTGATCGCGAAGATGCCGCGATTCGTGCGCGGGATGATGCCGTA
>JAFAOU010000225.1 GCA_019247495.1 Acidobacteriota bacterium | reverse complement strand
CTAACGATGAACATCCTGTTGTGGGTCCTGCAGATCCTGACCGCGCTCCTCTACGGAGCGTCGGGCGTGATGAAGGTGTTCATGCTCGACAAGGTAAGCGAGGGCGTCCCGTCCTTCGGTGCATTGCCGCGGAAAGCGTGGACTGCGATGGGCATCATGGAGCTCGTGTGTACGGTCGGGCTCATCGTCCCCGACGCTCTTCACTGGCACCCGCCGCTGACGGTACTGGCCGCCGCCCTCCTGGCGATCGAGAGCCTCGTATTCGTCGGGGTGCATGTCAAATACCGCGAGACCACGCCGATCATCATGAGCGCCCTGCTGGGCCTCGTCCTGGCCTTCATCGCGTACGGCCGGATGTTCCTGAAGCCGATCGTCTGACAGAACAGAGATTCCAGCAGCTCCGGGCGAGAAGCAGAGGCCTGACCCTACTCATCGACCGAGGCGCGGTCGCATGCAATCCGTCGAGTCCACGCGTTGACCGCGAGAGGCCGTCGCATTCATTACCTCGGAGTTCACGCGTTGATCGCGAGAGACCGTCGCATGTAATACGTCGGGTTCACGCGTTGATGGCGCGAGGCCGTCTCATGCAATACGTTGGGTCCACGCGTTGATCGCGAGGGACCGTCGCATGCAATACGTCGGAGCCACGCGTTGACCGCGAGGGGCGCTCGCATGCAATACGCCGGCGGGTGGCCGCGAGGAGCGGTCGCATGCGATACGTCGGGGCCACGCCTTGAACCGCGATGGGCCGTCGCATGCACCGCTCAGTTCCACAACCAACGCGGAGACGGGTCATAGGACTTCGCCGACCCCATGCCCATGCGTCGGGACCACGCCGGCTCACCTCGCCAGAATCGTCCACCTCGTCGCACGTCGAGAGGTCAGGTGAAGATCGAGAAGAAGCAAAGGCCTGACCCCCTACTACTTTGACCTGACCTACTCACTTGATTGAGGCCTCCCCGGCGCCGAGCGGCTACGCAGCCGCTCGACGCCGAGGAGGGGTGATGGTCATTGGGAAGACTTTTCGAAAACACACGAGCCGTTGCAGTCCTGCGCCCGGCAAGAAGCTCGCTTGCGGTCTTTCGAGATCGACACCGTGCAGAATCCCAGCCTCTGCGAGAACGGCTCAGGATTCAGCTCGCAACTGCAGGTGAGCGTGGTTTGCGGTGCGGCCGCATCCCGGATGGTCAGGAATCCGTCGTCGATCCCCAGACGAATCCCGCTGGTGTTGGAGATCATCAGAGAATTCTCCGTAAGCGTGACTCCCGACAGGATCTCCGTCTGCACATCGCCGGTTGCCGTCGTTCGGAGGAAGCCGTGTTCGAAAGTCTGGCTCAACCCGTCGCGAGCGGGCCGCTCGTCACCGACCGGATAGCCGAGCGACCCCGTCTCCGCACCGATCGCCTGGTACTTCTTCAGCGTGTCGCCCTTCACCACGCGCGCGCCGGTCGCGGACGACCAATAGATCGCCCCTTTCTCGAACTCCCGTACCCGTCCGCCGCCAACCGAGTGTCGTTCCTTGCCGACCGCGGCCCCGATCGCGCCCCTTTGTGCCTCAGCCTTCGCTTTCATCTCGTCCTGTGCGTACGCCGCCGCCGTGATGACGAGCGTGACTGAGAACACCGTGATCATCCGCTTCATAGTTCTTCTCCTTTCACTCGTTCTGAGTGTTGTGCTGTCATTGATTTGTCGATCCGGATCGGCAATACCTACGGCTGAGGCAGGATTACGGATGTAGGCACGATCCCGCGGCGCGGCACGTGAGGGAGATTGGGGTCAAGACGTCGCGGATACACCGGGTAAAGTCGACATTCGCAGCGAACGGCACGGCGTCGGCTGAAGAGGTGAGTTAGGCGGCGAGTCAGGTGTACGTGACGATTGCGCCCTGGTCAAGTCGCGAAGCTTCGGCCAGGAAGTTCTGCAGTTGATGGAAGTGATAGAAAAGATCTTCTTCCCACTGAGGATCGCCCGCGAGTTGGGTGACGTCGGCTCGGCGCAGTTCCTCGGGGCTAATTCGAGCTCGCAATTCGATGTCGGTGATGGGGCTGACCGCTTGATCGAAGGTTTTTACCTCGCCCGGACTGAGCGCGCGCGCAGGCTCGTAACCGATGTCCTCGTCGCCGATATAGGTACCACCGGAGACGATGAACCCAAGCGGAGAGTCCGTTTTGTCGGCTGTGCCGGTGAGAAGGAAGTGGATTGTGAGCCATTCTCGTCCAAGGTCGGCTTCGAGAACGTCTGTGCGATCGAGTAAGGATGCGGGGAGGACAACCTTCCTGGCGAACATACGCTGCCACCAGTTTAGAGGTGCCGGTGAGCCGCCACGATGACGTAAGAAGAGATCAATATTTTGGGGTGCGACGAGCAACGCCCGGATCTGCTGGTCTGTGGCCGATGTGAACGTGCAGATTACGCTCATGCTTTGCGCGACCGTTCGCCTAACGCCCCTTCCACTCAGCGGTGCCGTGCTTCACGCGGCAGAAGCGAGACAGGGGAATCATACGTCGAAGATGGCAGCGAACCGCACGGCGTCGGCTGCAGCGGTGAGTTGTGCAGCCGCGCGGTGGTCGGAATGGGGTCAGGCCTTCGGTCTTTCCTCGTGCTCTTGGACCTCTTTCGACACCGTTAGATCGACCTCGCACTCAAGGTTCCGCAATGCCACTTCTGTGAAGACTAAATGACGAATGCGGTCACGGTCGAAAGACGCGGGCAAACGCAGATTGGCTCTGCTGCCATCGACTGACACATCAAGCCCATACTCAGCAATCCCCTCGGCCGCGAGCACATCGACAATGGCCTCGAACACCACCGCCTGACGAGCGAGCTTCGCAAAGAACCGTCGCTTCCGCCTTCTTAGGAAAGCCACGAAAAGCCCCAGCGCAAGTACCACTGGGACGATCGCCATCAGAGCCATGGTCAACCGCACGCCCACAGTGTAACCGCCAGGTTTCCTGTGCATGAGGGTGGCTAGTCGCCGGCACACACCGACTCCGGAATCGGCTCGAGACCCTTACCCTACTTTTCTCGCGCCTCGTTGAGGAGCCCTCTTATCCTAGTGAGCACCGCCTGTTGATCTGGAGCGACTAGGGCGAAAGCCTCATCACTGATGAAAAGCTCGTTGAGTGCAGAGATGAGGCGTTCGAGGTGTTTTCGACGCTTCACTGGTTCAGATTCGAGCCGGCCTTTGGCTCGAATGTACCGTTCGCTCCGGCCTTCCACGCTCGCGTGAAATGCGACGCTCTTCGTGAAGTCGTATTGGTCCAGGAGCCGAACGATCGTATCGCCGATCTCGCGGTAGATATCGAGCGAGGTTGGAGGAAACTCGCTCGGGTGTTCCCGAACTACCTGATCGAAGATGTCCCAGTCATTCGCGAAGACCAGACCTACGATCAGATGATACGTCTCGACCGGCTCCATGACTTCGGCGGCCATTTTAATTCGTCCCCGACAGTGGCGAGCAATAACGCGTCATCCGATCGGTGCGCGGTGGTGATAAAACGATGATAGGTGAACTTCATAAACTCCCACCCCCTCCGCCCGAGAAGAAGATGCCTGACCCTACTTCCTCTCTGTAGGCCTAGAAATTGGGGTCAGGCGCCTCACCTCGTTGAGGCAATTCTGCTCGCCGACGAGGATCGATTTGTAGCGCCCCCGAAATAAGTGCCCGACGCGCTTGTATCGTTTATTGAAGATGCGAGCGTATTCGCTGTCCAGCCAGTGCATCCCCTTAGCGAGTGTGCGGAATGGCGTCTCGATGACGAGATGGTAGTGATTCGTCATCAAGCAGTATTCGTGGAGACGCCAGCGAAACCGCTTGACAGCCGTCGCGAGCAGGGACAGAAACTCGAGCCGGTCGCAGTCCTGCCGGAAGGTGTCCTTCCGTTCATTGCCTCGGGATGTGATGTGCCAGAAGGCACCTTCGAACTCAAGTCTCAGCGGTCTTGACATGCCTCCGAGAATCCCTCGACGTCAACAAAACCGTCGAAACTCCACCGAATCGACCGAGGATGTTTCCATTCCGAGGAGGTATTGGGCCGTTTCGATACACCGTGTAGAGTCGCGATTCTCACCGCCGAGAAGCAGAGGCCTGACCCTGCTTCGCCTGACCCTACTTCGTCTCTTCCTAGGTTGCTGCGAAGAGATAGGCGACGTTATCGCGCACGATCCCCCTTTAACGTTCTGAGGACTTCTGTTAGCAACACAACAGGCATTACTTGCAATGTGCGTGGCCAATCAAGATCGCTTAATGTGCGTCTAATTCGCAGCGCCCATGCGGCAAAGCCGTCTAACCTCTTCGAATGCATGTGGATATACTTGAATTCCTCAGTTACGCTTATATCAACAATAAGGTCGTGAACCGAGCCTTCTGCAGACCGGCCGCGAGACACCGCGATCGCCTCAACCTCAAATGCCGTTTGACCAAGGCCGAGTTCCCAGCTAATGCTAATCGCGCCGTAGGTGCTCGAGAAACGGATGAAGCGATCGTAAGGCCCGAATGTCTCAACCTTGACATCAGGCGGTACCCGGTATTGAACATACGGCAGAGCCTCCGACTCTCGGCGGAAGCACTGATTGCGTTTCAGCGATTCCGGAAACTGGCTGAACTTCCGAAGGTGCTCCTTGGGCGCATCGCTAACATTCTCCTGTAGCAGCAGGTCCAACAGCATCGCCTGAACAGCCTCGTTTACGAATTGCTCAAACTCGCTGCCGAAAAACTTCCCAAAGTGATCGAACGTTGCCAGCTCCGCACGTCTCGAATCTGATAGTCGACCGAAATGCACGCGAGCGTGGACGCTCGGCGAGCAACGTGGAATGTCAACGAATTGACATTGCATCTTGTCGAAGCAAAACACGAACTGGGCTGAGTAGATTGTTTTCTCACGACGTGAGAGAACCACCACGTACGCAAGTACCAGAAAAACAATTACACCTGAAACACCCACTATCGCTCGGAACCCATCGCGATACTGATCTGTGGCGTGTAGCAAGACCCCTGCAGAGAATTCAACAAACAACCCGAGCAGTACGGCCGTGAGGACGAGCATCAGAGCTTCGCGACGACGTGTTGTCACCTCAACTTGCATAGGTTGATTGTATGCTGTTTTGTTTACTTTGTGGTCAGGCCTCTGCTAATCCTTGGAGATAACCCGCGCCGCTGGGGGTCCGCTGCCACTGGGTGTCTACCGTGGTCTTGACATGCTCCGAGGATCCATCGCCGTCAACAAGAACCGTTTAAACTCCACCAAATCGACCGAGGATGTTTCCATCCGAGAGAGATTTGGCTGTTTCGATACCAAACGAGTAGAGTCGCGATCCGATCGACGAGCGGCAGACGCCTCACTCTACTTTTCTTCTTTAAGGCCTGAGCCCACTCGATTCGATCGAGAGCGGCAGAGGCCTGACCCTACTTTCTTCCGGAAAGGCCTTGGTATTGCGTTATCAGGCGCTCCCGCTCTTGAATCGAATACTCCGGGCGCAAGTCACTTACGTTGAATCCGCTTTCATATGCGACGATAAATTTACCTTCAAGCGCGTAGAACATTGGATTTACATACTTGCGTACACAGTCGGCAAGCCAGTTCGCGGCCTTGGTAGCTTCAAAGATGAGCTCATGACACTCCTTGATCCACCCCATGAAGGCATCGTGACGTTCGTTATACAAAACCTCAGAGTTGGCGCGACGATAGAACATGTCTGCCCGCACTATGTTGCCGTCGATTTCACCATGTTCACGAAACGTTCGAGCGGCTTTGGAGAGTACGAGGGAGAAGTGCTGCAAGGCGATCTCGAGTTCGGGATGCTTGGCTGGCCAAATCGCTGCGAAAACTGTCCGTCGCAATTGTTGAATGGCCTCTAGGTGGTTCTCCTTCCATTGAGGTTCGGGAGCGAGTGCCCAGCTTGTCCAATTGTACCAGTCAGCGAAGCGAGCAGCCGTCGTTGCCCCGTCGATTAATGCCGCATAGACCTGTTGAGCCACCAGACGCTCAGGATCAACTTCGGCCTCGCCTAATTGACTTCTTACCCAAAGTTCGTGCTCGGTCTTGAACATATGGAGTCTTTCGACCGAGTAGTGCTCCGGATCCTTGTCGATATCGTATGGTCGGTGGGGCAGAGGAGAATTAGATTGTGGTACCGGTTTCGCTCGTCAAGGGACAGCGTGCTCTCTCCTCGCGGACCGATTGCTTCCTCAGCGACAATATGTGCTTGTTCACCTAAGGGGTACGCGTCAGATGACGCAATCTTGTCTTCGGACACTTCACGTCTACAGATCGCACAGCGATTGCCTGAGCGGCCCCAGAGCAGTTTCACGTCCTTCAGTGGAATGCTCATAGTCGGTGTTTCTAGCGCTCCGGCGACGAGAGATCCAGACAGACCGGCTCAGCGACAGGTTGACGGCTGCACAGCAACCTACCCCACCCCACCCTACACCCCCACCCCTTCCGCCCGGCCCTCCGCCCTTGCGTACCCTTCGACTGCCTCGTCCTCGTAGCCGCCGTGATACTCCCGGGTGTCCGGCCGTTTGATTTGCGAATGGGGGACGATGCGGTCGCGGCGGGCGCCGCGGAAATCGTCGAGGGAGTGGAAGCCGCGGGAGTCCATGAAGTCGGACATGCCGGTGGTTAGGGTTTTGATCACGTTCGGGCCGATGGCGTGGTCGAGCATGGCGGCGGTGCAGACCTGCGTTGTGCCGCAGCCGAGGAGGAAGTAGTTGAGGGCGTGTTCGAAGGTGGAGATGCCGCCGATGCCGCTGAACTCCTTGTCGGGGAACGCTTTTGTCAGTTGGGCCATCTTCGCCAAGGACAGCGGGAGGATGGCCGGGCCGCCGAGGCCGCCGGGGGAGACGTAGCCTTCCACGTTCATTTCGAAGTCCAGGGTCAGCGGGTCGATGACAGGGAGGGAGGGCCAGGTGTTCGAGGACACCACTGCGTCGGCGCCGCCGCGGAAGCAGGCTTCGGCTTCTTCGACGATGTTCGACGTCGCGGGCGTCAGCTTCACCCAGACCGGGATCTTCGAGACTTCCTTGACCGCCATCGTCACGACGGAGCAGAGCACTTTGTCTTTGCCGACGTTCGAGCCCATGTCGACGCGGTCCATGTGCGGGCAGGAGAAATTCAGCTCCAGCGCGTCAGCGCCTTCGTCCTGCATTGCCTTCGCGAGCGTCTGCCAGTTGTTCAGCTCCTTGTCGTTGCCGGAGCCGGCCATGATCGAGCCGACGATGATGTTTTTCGGATAGGCCTTCTTGATCGTGGCCAGCTTGCCGATCCACCAGTCCAGCGGCTTGTCGGAGATCAGCTCCCAGTTCCAGGAAGCCATCACCGTCGTGCCCGGCTTCTTCGTCATCGACAGGCGCGTGCCCTGATCCTCGGAACGGAGGAACTTGGTCTTCGGACCTTTCACGTTGACGACGGGATGGAGGCCGATGGTCTTCGTGACGATGCCGCCCCAGCCCGCTTCGAAGGCGCGGATGATGTTCGCGTCGGACTCCGTCGGCGGTGCCGAGGCCAGCAGGAACGGGTTCGGGAAGCGGACTCCGGTGAATGTCGTCGACAGATCGGCCATGGGTTTCCTCCTCTTTTGGGAAACGGCGATTGTAACAAGGTTGTGTGAGAGCGAGCCGGTAGACTCACTGCTTATGAAGACAAACGCGATCCTCCTCCTTGTTGCTCTTACAGGTGCCGCGAGTGCTTTCGCGCAGCAGAATCCCGATGCTGCGCAGAAGGCGCGTCCCGCGGAGAAGCCGAAGCCCGCTGCCGCGAAACCGTCCGATGCCGCGCCGCCACCCATCGCCACCCCGCAAGCCGACGCACCCGCGCCGAAGGAGCATCCGCTGACGGCGTTGCCGTACACGCCGAGTCTTGACGTGCCGTCGATGGACCTCACCGCGAATCCCTGCAACGACTTCTATCAATACACATGTGGCGGCTGGATGAAGAACAACCCGGTGCCGCCGGACCAGGCGTCGTGGAGCGTCTACGGCAAGGTAACCGAGGAGAACGAGGAGTACCTGTGGGGAATCCTGCTCGAGGACGCGAAGCCGCGCGCGGACCGCACGGTGGTGCAGCAGAAGATCGGCGACTACTTCGATGCGTGCACGGATGAAGCGCGGATCGAGCAGCTCGGATCGAAGCCGCTGCAGCCGCTGCTCGACGAGATCGCCGGTCTGAAAGCGAAATCGGACCTTGGCGCGTTTCTCGGCAAGCAGCATCTGCGCTCGAGCGGGAACGGCTGGTTGTTCGGCTTCGGATCGACGCAGGATTACGGCGACGCGTCGAGTGTGATCGCCGAGGCCAGTGCGGGCGGGCTGGGCTTGCCGGACCGCGATTACTACACGAAGACCGACGCGAAATCGAAGACGATCCGCGATCAGTACCTGGCACACGTCGCGTCGATGTTGGAGTTGATCGGCGAGTCGAAGACCGCAGCCAAGGCCGATGCCGCGACGGTCATGCGCATCGAGACGGCGCTCGCGAAGGCGTCGCTGACGCGCGTGGAGCGCCGCAATCCGTACAACCTCGTGCACAAGATGACGGTGGCGCAGTTGGACAAGACCGCGCCGGCATTTCCGTGGAAGACCTATCTGTCGACGGGCGGCGTGAAGGTGACTTCACTCAACGTGACCGAGCCGAAGTTTTTCGCCGAGGTTCAGAAGGAGCTGACCGCCGTTCCGCTGTCCGACTGGAAAACGTACCTGCGCTGGCACGCCGTGCATTCGCGGGCGCCGTACCTGTCGAAGAAGTTCCTCGCCGAGGATTTCCACTTTTATCGCGCCACTTTGCGCGGTGTGAAGGCGATGCCGCCGCGCTGGAAGCGCTGCGTCCAGTACGTCGACCGCGACCTCGGCGAAGCGCTTGGCCAGGAGTTCGTTTCGCGCACGTTCACGCCGGAGACGAAGGCAAAGACGGTCGAGATGACCAAGGCCATCGAGACGGCGATGGAGCAGGAGATCAATCACCTCGATTGGATGACTCCGGCGACGAAGACGCGGGCGCTGGAGAAGCTGCATGCGGTCGCGAACAAGGTTGGTTATCCCGACAAATGGCGCGACTACAGCTCCTTGAAAATCGAGCGCGGCGACTATTTCGGCAATGCCTTGCGCGCGACCATTTTCGAATCGGAGCGCGACATCGCCAAGATCGGCAAGCCGGTCGACCGCAGCGAGTGGGGCATGACGCCGCCGACGGTAAACGCCTACTACAACCCGCAGATGAACGACATCAACTTTCCGGCCGGCGTGCTGCAGCCGCCGCTTTACGATCCGAAACTCGATGACGCGCCGAACTACGGCAACACCGGCTCGACGATCGGCCACGAGTTGACGCACGCGTTCGATGACGAAGGCCGCCAGTTCGACGCGCAGGGAAATCTCAAGGACTGGTGGACACCCGAGGACGCGAAGGCGTTCGAGGAGCGCGTCAATTGTGTTCGCGAGCAGTACGCGGGCTACACGATCGTCGACGACATCAAGATCAATTCGAAGCTGACCTCGGGTGAAGACGTCGCCGACCTCGGCGGCACCTTACTCGCCTACCTTGCGTGGAAAGCAGCCGATCCCAATGAGACCAAATCGATCGACGGCTTCACACCGGATCAGCGATTCTTTATCGGCTTCGCGCAGTGGGCTTGCGAGAATCAGCGTCCGGAAAATCTGCGGGCGAATGCGATCACGAATCCGCATTCGCCGGGCAAGTACCGGATCAACGGCATCGTTTCCGATCTGCCGCAGTTTCAGAAGGCGTTCAACTGCGCCGCGGACTCACCGATGGTGCGTAGCAAGGCGTGTCAGGTATGGTGATCGCAAGCTAAACACAGGAGACTGAATCATGCGCAAGATCGTCGTAGCAGTGGCGTTGCTGTTCGCCGTTTCTTCGCAGTCCCAGCAGGGGCGGAAATCGGAAGCGATTCCGCAGCCGAATGCGGTGGCCCCGCCGCCGCCGCTGGTGGAGAAGATCGACGTCTCGGTGGTCAATGTCGACGTCACGGTCACCGATCGCCGCGGCCAGCCGGTTTCCGGGCTGACGCGAGACGATTTTGAGATTTTCGAAGACGACAAGCTGCAGGCGATTTCAAACTTCTACGCTGTCGACAGCGGGCAACCGAAGATCGACACCCGCGCGTCCGGCGCGGATGCCAACCCGTCCGCGGACCGCTTCCGGCGCAAAGTGCTGGTACTGATCGACAATCAAAATACGACTCCTCACGGGCGCAATGTTGCGCTGGACCGTTTAGTGGAGTTCATCGACGGGCATTTCGATGACGGCCGCTATGACTGGTCGATTGCGACGATCGACAAGCGGATTCATATGGTGCTTCCGATGACGTCGAGCAAGAAGGTTCTGCACAATGTCGTGGCCGAGGTCCGTCGGACCGGTACGCTCAACGCAATCCGGGCGCCGATGCAACATGGCGAGTTCGATATCGCGTCCATAAGCGCGGCCTCTGCAGGCAACAAGGGCGGCCGGGATTTGAACGAAGTTGTTGAAACGAACCGTAATCTGACCACGGAGAACACCATCGACATTTTCAGCGACGAGCTGTCGCTCAAGGAACAGTCGATCTTCGCCAAATCGTCGACGGAATCGATCCTCGAGGCAGAACGCGCATTTGGAAACCTGGAAGGAAGAAAGATCATCCTTCTGGTTACCGGATATCTGCCGCTGGGGACACAATCGCCATTGAATCGCGGTTCCTCACGCGGCGTTCTGGACGCCGACACCCAATACACGACCAGACTGAATAACGAACTGGCGGAAATGCGCGACCTGCTCGTGCGCGAGGCGAATGTGTCGAATACCAGCCTTTACATCATTTCCTCCGAGGGGCTGGACATGAACATGTCCGACGGCATCAATCCGATGGCGGCAGGGCCGGCGCCGGGATCCAATGCAATCGATACGTCGTCCATGCTCTGGCTGGCGAAAGAGACCGGTGGCGCGTACCTGCCCGGCAATCGGATCGATCAATCGCTGGTGGACTTCGACCGGCGCTCCGGGGCGTTTTACTCACTCGGATATTCGCCCCTGCATTCGGATGACGGTCATTACTACAAGCTCAAGGTAAACGTAAAGAAACACCGCGACTACCGGCTTGATTATCGCTACGGCTATTCGAGCGCGCCAACAGACATGCAGATCATCCGCGCGATCAGTTCGCCTCTCGGCGCAGCGATGCAGCAGTCGACAGTCCCAATCTCTCTGACCTTTGGCGAGCCCGTATATCGCGGGATCGTTGCGCTCATCCCGCTCAAGGCGGCGATGTCGATGGACTCGCTGCAGTACATCAGCGACGGCAACGGATCGCGCACACGGCTGCACGTATACGTGTCGATCTTCGACAGCGAAGGGCGCAATCTGACAGTTGCGAAATCGTTCGCCGACATCGCCGTAAAGGCGAATGAATCGACCACAGGGCCGATGACGGTCACGATCCCTCCTCTCGCGCTATCGAAAGGGACGTACAAGATCGTCGTCGCAGTCCGCGATGAGCTGACGGACCACATCGGCGTGGCGACGAAAAGGCTGGAGTTGTAGACCCAGGAGACCCAGCCCATGCGCAAGTTCGCCCTCGCTTCGGTGCTGTTCGCGCTGTCCGTCCAGTCGCAGAAGCTGGCATCGCCGCAAGTGACGGCGCCGCCGCCGCTCGTGGAGAAGATCGACGTCTCGGTCGTCAACGTAGACGTCACGGTGACTGATCGGCATGGGCAGCCGGTGCGCAACCTCACGCGCGACGATTTCGAAATCGTCGAAGACGGCAAGCCGCAGCCGATCTCGAATTTCTACGTCGTCGAAAATGCTGAGGCTCGGGCCGAACGCGGCCCCGCCGCCGCGAGCGCGCCGCCTCCCGGCCGTTTCCGCCGAAAGGTGCTGGTTCTTGTCGACAACATGAATACGACCGTTCATGGCCGCAACGAGGCGCTGGCCCGTCTCGAGGAGTTCATCAATCGGCACTTCGACGACGGCCGCTATGACTGGTCGATCGCCACGGTCGACAGCCGCGTTCATCTGCTGCTGCCGCTGACCTCGGACAAGAAGATCCTGCACGACGTCGTCGCCGAAATCCGCCGCGGCGGCACGAAGAGTGGCCTGAAGGCACCGATTGCGCGCGGCGAATCCGTGACTGCCTCAACGTTCTCTTCCATCACGGATTTACCCGGCGATGCCCCAGGCCAAAGAGTGCAATCGCACAAAGACTTTCAGACTCAGAACAAGAATTTCGACGAGGAGATGGCTCTCACCGAACAGACCATGTTCGCCGGTTCCACGACGGATGCCGTCGTCGACGCGGCGCGCGCCTTCGGCAGCAGCGAGGGGCGCAAGATGATCCTCCTCGTCACCGGCTTCATGCCTTTCTCCAGGGTCTCCCCGTTGCACCGCATGAGCGCCGGCCTCGGAAACCACATGGAGGAGATCAACCTCAACGATCGCCAGCTCAACGCGATGCGCGATCGCATCATCCGTGAGGCAAACGCATCCAACACGAGCTTCTACATCATCAACGGTGAAGGGATGGAAGTGGGCTCGAGCGGCGAAAACGTCACCAGGGCAACGATGGCGAGGCCGTCTGATGGCTCGAGCGCGCCCGATACGTCGGCGATGTACTGGGTGGCCGGCGAGACGGGCGGCGCATACCTGCCGAGCAACCGCATCGATGAATCATTGTCTGAGTTCGACCGCCGCGCGGCCAATTTCTACTCGCTCGGCTTCGTGCCGAAGCATGCCGAGGACGCGCGCTATCACCGCATCGTGGTCCACGTGAAAGGGCACGCGGGACTCAAACTGCAGTATCGCGACGGCTACTCGAGTGCAGAGACCGACACCCAGCTCGTCCGCGCTCTCCGGTCGCCACTCGGCGCGACGATGCAGGAGAAGTCGATGAAGATGTCGTTGATCGTCGGCGATCCGCAGTACCGCGGGCTTACGGCGCTGGTGCCGCTGACGGCGTCGATGTCGATGGAATCGCTGCAGTACATCGCCGACGAGCGCGGATCACGCACCCGCCTGCATGTCTACGTCTCGATCTTCGACAGCGACGGCCGCAACCTCACGCTCGCCAAGTCCTTCGCCGACATCGCCATCCAGCCAAACGAGAAGGCGACCGGCCCGATGACGGTCACCCTCCCGCCGCTGTCACTGGGCAAGGGAACGTACAACGTGGTGGTCGCCGTGCGCGATGAACTGACCGACCACGTCGGAGTGGCGACACACAAGATTCAGGTGTGAGGCCTCTTCATCTGCATAAATCTGCGTTCATCTGCGGATAAAAACTTCATCCGCAGATTACGCAGATGAACGCAGATTTCCGAAACTACGCCGGCATCGGTATCGGTGGTTTCAATCCGCGAGTCCACGCGCGATGCTGCGCGATCGCGGCGATGAACGCGGTGGCGACCTTCGCCACATCCTTGTCGCCGCCGGTGCTCACGCCCGCACGCGGATCGGCGTCCGGCCCGGCCTCGGGATGCGGGCGCGCGCCGCTGATTCCGGCCGCATTGAGCAACTGCGTTCCCGCGCCGGTCGCGGCAATTGCCTTGTAGTGCTTGAACGCATCGACCACGAACTCGATCGCCTGTGGCTCGTCCGCGAGCGATTGCACTCCCGCTTCGCCGCCGGGAACGTACACCGCGTCAAACAGAACGGAACTCGCCGTCAGCACGCTGTGCTCCGCGTTCAATTCGCCGCCCTCGGCGGTCCGGAACGGACCGACGTGCCGTCCCACCAGATGCGTCGTCGCGCCCTGCGCCATCAGCGCTTTCTCCATCCGCGCGATGGCCGCACCGTCGCTTCCGTCGGAAGCGAGGATCGCCACCTGGCGCGTCCTGATCGAATCCTTCACCGTGTTGGCCATGCTCACGGCCGGCGACGGCTCGATGTCGCGGTTCGTTTTCTTCGGCTGATAGTCGCGCGGATTAGCGCCGGCCGGAAAGCTGAGGTTCATCGGACCGTCGACCTTCGGGATCTTCTTCAATCCCAATCCCGCTGCGACACGTTGCGCCAGTTCACCGTCGACCTGATTCAGCATCGCCACCATCCGCTCCCGTACGGCGGGGACCGTGACTTTGCCGAGCTCGAACTGCAGCGCTTCGACAATGTGCTGTTTCTCCGGATCGGACTGGCTCCGCCAGAACATCAGCGCCTGCGTGAAGTGATCGAAGAACTTGTCGCTGCGTCCGCGCACTTTCGAGCCGTGCATTTTTTCGGCGAATGACGCAAAGCCCGCGTCGGCCGCGCCGGCCTGGAACGGACAGCCGTTGCCGAGGGTGTTCGGCTCGTAGGCGACGCGTCCCGTGTTGATGGTCTGGCGCATGTGGCCATCGCGCTGGCCGTTGTGTACAGGCGCGATCGGACGATTGATCGGGATCTCGTGGAAGTTGGGCCCGCCGAGGCGGATCAGTTGTGTGTCGAGGTAGGAGAAGAGCCGGCCCTGCAGCAGCGGATCGTTAGTGAAGTCGATGCCCGGAACGATGTTTCCGACGTGGAAGGCGACCTGCTCCGTCTCCGCGAAGAAGTTGTCGGGATTGCGATTGAGCGTCAGCTTTCCGATGCGCTGCACCGGCACCAACTCTTCGGGAATGATCTTCGTGGCGTCGAGGAGATCGAAGTCGAACGCGTGCTCGTCCTTTTCATCGACGATCTGCACGCCCAACTCGTACTCGGGGAAATTGCCGCTGGCGATGGCGTCCCACAGATCGCGGCGATGGAAGTCCGGATCCTTGCCGGAGATTTTCTGCGCCTCATCCCACACCACCGAGTGGACGCCGAGGAGCGGCTTCCAATGAAACTTCACGAAGCGCGACTGGCCGCGGTCGTTGATCAGGCGGAACGTGTGGACGCCGAAGCCTTCCATCATCCGGTAGCTGCGCGGGATGGCGCGGTCGGACATTACCCACATGACCATGTGCATCGACTCCGGCATGAGCGAAATGAAATCCCAGAAGGTGTCGTGCGCCGACGCCGCCTGCGGCATCTCGTTGTGCGGTTCCGGCTTCACCGCGTGGATGAGATCGGGGAACTTGACGGCATCCTGGATGAAGAAGACCGGGATGTTGTTGCCGACCAGATCGAAGATGCCTTCGTCGGTGTAGAACTTGACGGCGAATCCGCGCACGTCGCGCGCGAGATCGGTGGAACCTCTCGATCCGGCCACGGTCGAGAAGCGGACGAACACGGGCGTGCGGCGGGAGGGCTGCGTCAGGAATCCGGCCTTCGTGTACAGCGACATCGAGCTGTCGTAAACCTGAAAGACGCCATGCGCCGCGGAGCCGCGCGCGTGAACGATACGTTCCGGAATCCGCTCGTGATCGAAATGCGTGATCTTTTCGCGTAGGTGGAAATCCTCGAGCAGCGACGGCCCGCGCTCGCCGGCGCGCAGCGAATTCTGATCGTCCTCGATGCGCGTTCCGTGATTCGAGGTGAGAAACTCCTGATCGGGATACTCGCGATGCGGTTCCAGCGCCGCGACCTTGGCGCTGCTGTCCTGCCGCACCTTCCGCTTCGCAGCCGGATCCGTCGGCGATGCGGGCGCGGCCGCCGCGCGCGGCGCGCGTTTCTGTGCATTCGTTTTCTTCGTAGCCATTGGTTCCCCCTGTGCGCGGTGACGCAATGCGCGAGGCTTGCCAGCTGCGCGCGCGGCAGCGAAGCGTCTCAAGAACCGTAGCCCACGGGTTCACCCGTGGGTGACGAGGATGGATTTGATTTGTGAGCCCGCCTCGGCGGGCGAGAGAAAGCTTTCTTTCACCCGCTGAAGCGGGCTCACAAAATTGGCCACGCTGCTGACCCACGGGTGAACCCGTGCGCTACGGTTCTTTTGCCGGCTACGCCGACAACTGCACCGCACTACCCCTACAAATACATCTCCACGCATTTCGCCAGCGTCTCGATTTCGATCGGCTTGCGAAAGACGCGGCGCACCATGCGCGGGCATCGTTGAACGATTGCGGAATCGGGCAACACGCTGGCCTCGGTGGAGGTGATCACCAGCACCGCCGGCGGATCGTCGAGTGATTTCACCGAGGGGTCGGAGGTGAGCGCCTCGAGCGAATCGAGGACGTCCACGCCGCTCATCTTCGGCATCAGCACGTCGAGGATGACAACCGAGTACGGCGTGATGGCGATCTGATGCAGCGCTTCGACGCCGTCGCGCGCGCCGTCGACGCCGACGGACTCGTGCGCTCTTAGGAACTCGATGAGCAGGCGGCGGATGGTGTCGTCGTCCTCGACGACCAGCACGTTTGCGTTGCGCATGGGAGCAGTGGTCCGGTCGTAGCATAAAGTCGGCCAGATGACCGCCCTCGAACCCCGCGTACTCCACGACTTCGAACGCGCCTCGCAACTCGAATGGATCGAAACAAACGGACTCGGCGGCTGGGCGGGATCGTCGGTCACATTTGCCAACACGCGCCGCTATCACGGCATGCTCGTGGCCGCGCTGCCGGGCCGGACCGAGCGGACGGTGCTGGTGTCGAAACTCGATGAAACCGTCAACAGCGTCGACCTCGGCACGAATCGTTTTCCGGATGTCATCCACCCGCGCGGCTTCGAGCGGCTGGTGTCATTTGAGCGCGGCGTCTTTCCGGTCTGGCAGTACGTGGCGGGCGGCGTCAAACTGCGCAAGACAGTGGTCGCGCCGCATGGCGAGAATCTCACGATCGTTCTTTATGAGGTGCTCGATTGCGCGAAGCCGTTCGAGCTGCGCCTCTCGCCCTTTGTGGCCGGCCGCGACTATCACTCCCTCATTCACTGCACCGACGCCTCGCTCCCGTTTATCCACATCGACGTGCCTGGCGCGACGTTTAAAGCGAAACCCGATTGCTGGAAGGAGTTCGATTACGAACGGGAGCGCGAGCGCGGTCTCGACTATCTCGAGGATCTCTTCACGCCCGGATCGTACGTTGTCACGTTGAAACGCGGCGACGTGCTGCCGGTGGTGATCGGAGTTGAGGACGCTGACTGGGACGCGCTCGGCATGATCGAGGACGAGCGCGCGCGGCGCGAAGCGCTGGTCATCGGTACGCGTGACGATTTCGCGCGCTGCCTGCGGCTCGCCGCCGATCAATTCCTCATCGAACGCGATGAGAAGAAAACCATCATCGCCGGCTATCACTGGTTCACCGACTGGGGCCGCGACACGATGATCGCGCTGCCCGGCTTGTGCCTCGCCACGGGCCGATTCGACGACGCCAAACAGATCCTTCGCCACTGGCTGGCCGCGGCGAGCAAGGGGATGATCCCGAATCGTTTTCCCGATGGGACGAACGAGCCGGAGTTCAACTCGGCCGATGCCGGGCTGTGGCTGTTCATCGCCGTCTGGCGCTATCGCGAAGCGACGAACGACGATGCGTTTGTCCGCGATGAAGCGCTGCCGGTGCTGCGCGAGGCAATCAACTGGCTCGACCGCGGCACGCGTTTCGGCATTCACGTCGATCTCGACGGCCTGCTCTACGCGGGCGCGAACGGCGTGGCGCTGACGTGGATGGATGCGATCGTCAACGGCCAGGCGGTGACGCCGCGGCGCGGCAAACCGGTCGAGATCAACGCGCTCTGGTACAACGCCCTGCGCATCGTCGCGGAGTTGTCGACCGACAGCGGACTGCGCTCGCGCGCCGATGGCGTGCGCGAGTCGTTCGAAGCGGCATTCTGGAACCGGCACTCCCAATGCTGCTATGACGTCGTCAATCCGAACGATGCCTCGATCCGGCCGAACCAGCTACTCGCCATCAGCCTCCCCTTCCCGCTCTTCGACGATGCACGGGCCGAGGAAATCCTCGGCGTCTGCGAAGCGCAGCTCCTGACGCCGGTCGGATTGCGAACGCTCTCGCCCACCGATCCCCGCTACCGCGGCCGGCTTGTCGGCGATCAACATTCGCGCGACACCGCCTACCATCAGGGCACCGTCTGGCCCTGGCTCCTCGGACCGTTCATCGACGCGCTGCTCCGTTATCGCGGCGAGACCGGAATCGCGTCCGCCCGCGCGTTGCTGGCCAATCTTCAGACCCATCTCAACGAAGCGGGCCTCGGCACGATCGGCGAAATCTTCGACGGCGAGCCGCCGCACACCCCGCGCGGCTGCATCGCGCAAGCATGGAGCGTGGGAGAAGTGCTGCGGGCGCTGGCGAAGCTGTCATCCTGAGCCGCCGAAGGCGTTGTAGCGCGAAGCGCGGAACGCCGCAGGACGGTCGAAGGACCCCCAGCTGATACCAGGGTGGGGGCAATTCACCTGGCAAGCATCAGGGGGTCCTTCGACCGTCCTACGCGACTCCGGCTTCGCCTACGTCGCTTCGGCGGCTCAGGATGACAGTCGGGACGACACTCCACGGCGCGCGGATTGCTATCGAGACACCGAACGTAATGGCGACGAGAAAGAAAAAAGAGACGACCACGACAACCCCGCGCAAGCGAACATCGCGCGCGAAAAAAATCGCCGATGAGGCGCAGGCGGTCGGAGCGGATATCGTTCCCACTGTGCCGATCGAAGTCGACCTCCCAGCCAGCAGCCCACAGACAGGAGTGTCTGTGCCACATCTCACCGATTGGGACTTTCACCTCTTTAACGAAGGGAGCCACACCCGCCTCTGGGAAAAACTCGGATCGCATGTCGTCACGCGCGACGGCGTGACGGGAACGATGTTCGCCGTCTGGGCGCCGAACGCCGCAGCGGTCAGCGTCATGGGCGACTGGAACGGCTGGAATCCCGAGCAACACCAACTCGAACACCTCGGCGCGTCCGGCATCTGGGAAGGCTTCGTACCGGAGGCCGGCAAAGGGACGCACTACAAGTTCCACATCCGCTCGAAATTCAATAACTACCGCGTCGACAAAGCCGATCCCTTCGCGGTGATGCAGGAGACGCCGCCCGAAAAAGCGTCCGTGGTCTGGGACCTCGACTACGAATGGCAGGACGGCGGCTGGATGCGCGATCGCGCGCAACGCAACGGTTTCACCGCACCGATGTCGATCTACGAAGTCCACCTGGGATCGTGGCGTCGCGACGGCGACCGTCCGCTCACGTATCGAGAGATGGCCGGGCCGCTCGCCGATTACGTGCGCAAGATGAACTTCACGCACGTCGAAATCCTGCCGGTCATGGAGCATCCGTTCTACGGCTCCTGGGGCTACCAGTGCACCGGTTTTTTCGCGCCCACCAGCCGTTACGGAACGCCCCAGGATCTGATGTACCTCATCGACGTTCTGCATCAGAACAATATCGGCGTCATCCTCGATTGGGTGCCGTCGCACTTTCCGACCGACGAGCACGGACTCTCGTACTTCGACGGCACGCATCTCTTCGAGCACGCCGATCCGCGCAAAGGGTTTCAGCCCGACTGGGGATCGCTGGTCTTCAACTACGGCCGCAACGAAGTCCGTTCGTTCCTGCTATCGAGCGCTCTCTACTGGCTCGGCGTCTTTCATGCGGACGGGCTGCGCGTCGATGCCGTCGCGTCGATGCTCTATCTCGATTACTCGCGCAAGCACGGCGAGTGGATCCCGAACGAATTCGGCGGCCGCGAAAACATCGAAGCGATCTCGTTCCTCCGCCGGCTGAACGAGGAGGTCTACAAAGCGCATCCCGACGTGCAGGTCATCGCCGAGGAGTCGACGGCATGGCCGATGGTGTCGAGGCCGACGTATGTGGGCGGACTCGGATTCGGCATGAAGTGGGACATGGGATGGATGCACGACGCGCTGCGCTACTTCGCGCTCGATCCGATCCATCGCAAGTTTCATCACAACGATCTGACCTTCCGGATGATGTACGCCTTCACCGAGAACTTTCTGCTGCCGCTGTCGCACGACGAGGTGGTCCACGGCAAGGGATCGCTGATCCGCAAGATGCCGGGCGACGACTGGCGGCGCTTCGCGAATCTGCGGTTGCTCTTCGCACACATGTATTCGCAGCCGGCCAAGAAGCTGATGTTCATGGGCGGCGAATTCGGGCAATGGCGCGAGTGGAATCACGACGCCAGCCTCGATTGGGCCGAGCTCGATTCGCCGCTGAACGCGACGCTGCAACGCTGGGTCGAAGATCTGAACAAGGCCTATCGAACCCTTCCCGCGCTGCACGAGGGCGACCTGTCGCCCGACGGATTCGAATGGATCGACTGCTGCGACACGGAAAACAGCGTCGTGGTGCTGATGCGCAAATCGAAGTTGCATCCGGACGAGCCGGTGATCGTGGCGCTGAACTTCACACCGATCCCGCGCTACAACTACCAGGTCGGCGTTCCCGCCGGCGGGCGCTGGGCCGAGGTGCTGAACAGCGATGCGGCGCTGTACGGCGGAAGCGCGCAGGGAAACATGGGCGGCGTCGACGCCGCGCCGATTCCGTTGCACGGGCGCAAGTGGTCGATCAACCTGACGCTGCCGCCGCTCGGCGCGGTGTTTCTGATTCCATCCCCAGACGAGGCCAATGCTGACGCAGATGAGGCCTGATGAGACGCCCATTCTCGGCGCGAATCTGATCGCGCCCGGCCGCTGCGAGTTTCGTGTCTGGGCGCCAAACGTCGAGAGTGTCGAGTTGCACATCGTTGGTGCCGGGAGTCGGGAGTCGGGGGTCGGGGGTCGGAGACAAAGCGACGTCGCCGATCTCGCCATCTCCGATCGCCCCATCTCCGACGCCCGACCCCCGACCCCCGACTCCCGCGTCAAACTGACGAAGAACGCGCGCGGCTATCACGAGGCCACGATCGACGCCGGCGCGGGGACGCGCTACTTCTTCAACGTGAATGGCGATGACCGTCCCGATCCCGCGTCGCGCTTGCAACCCGAGGGCGTGCATGGCCCGTCGGAAGTCGTATCGCGCGAGTTCGAGTGGCACGATGCGGGATGGAAAGGTGTCGCGCTCGAGGACTACGTCGTTTACGAGCTGCACGTCGGAACCTTCACACGCGAAGGCACCTTCGACGCCGTCATCGAGCACCTCGACGCGCTGAAAGATCTCGGCATCACCGCCGTCGAGTTGCTTCCGATCGCGCAATTTCCCGGTACTCGCAACTGGGGCTACGACGGCGTCTACATCGGCGCGGCGCAGAATTCCTATGGCGGGCCGGCCGGACTGAAGCGCCTCGCCGATGCCTGCCACGCCCGCGGCCTCGCTCTCCTCCTCGACGTCGTCTACAACCACCTCGGCCCCGAGGGGAACTACCTCGGGCAGTACGCTCCGTACTTCACCGATCGCTACAAAACGCCGTGGGGTCTCGCGATCAATTTCGACGGCCCGCACAGCGACGACGTGCGCTGGTTCTTCATCCACAACGCGCTGCAATGGATCGATGAGTTTCACATCGACGGTTTGCGTGTCGACGCCGTTCACGCGATCGTCGATCACACCGCCGAGCCGTTTCTGCAGGACCTGACGTCGGCGGTTCGTCAACGCGCCGAGGCGCTGGGGCGCCGCGTCTACACGATCGCGGAATCCAACCTCAACGACCCTCGCGTGATCACGCCGAAAGACGACTTCGGCCTCGGCTTCGACTCGCAATGGTGCGACGATTTTCATCATTCGCTGCACACGCTTCTCACCGCGGAACGCGATGGCTACTACGCCGACTACGGCCGCACCAGCGATCTCGCGCGCACGCTGACGGGCGGCTATCTCTACACCGGTCAGCACTCGCCGTACTTCAAACGGAGGTACGGCGCGCCACCGAAAACGCGCGACGGCAAACAGTTCGTTGTCTTCGCGCAAAACCACGACCAGGTCGGCAACCGCATGCTCGGCGACCGCCTGTCGTCGCTCGGATCGATCGCCAAACTGCGCCTCGCCGCAGCGGCAGTCGTGCTTTCGCCATTCATCCCGATGCTCTTCATGGGCGAGGAGTACGGCGAAACGGCGCCGTTCCAATACTTCACATCGCACGGCGACGAAGACTTGATCGAAGCGGTGCGCAAGGGCCGCGCCGAGGAGTTCGACGATTTCGAATGGGAAGGCGAGCCACCCGATCCGCATGACGAGGAAACGTTCCAGCGATCGAAACTGACGCGCATCGAACTGGACGACCTGCGCAGTCTCTATCGCGACCTGCTGCGCCTCCGCCGCGAAATCCCCGCGCTTCGCTCGCTCGACCTCGATGCCGTGGAGACGCGCGCCGACGATGAGCAGCGGACGTTGCTCTTGCAACGCGGCGATACGTTGCTGGCGTTCAACTTCAGCGATCGCGAGCAGGAGATCGCGCTATCCGGCTCCTGGACGGTGGTGATTGACTGCGGCGCAAGGCTGGCGCTCGATCACATTTCGCTGCAACCTGAGGCATTCGCGTTGTTGCGCAGATAAAACCAGCTCCGCGTCTCCGCGCCTCCGCGTGAAAGCCTCCACGGGCATTGAATCCGCAGCATTGCAAGCACCCATGTACCGCGTCCCGCGAGCAACGTACCGCCTCCAGTTCAACGCCGGCTTCACCTTCGCCGACGCGCGCGCGATCGTGCCGTACCTCGCGGAGCTGGGGATCAGCGACATCTACGCGTCGCCGATCCTGAAAGCGCGCAAAGGGAGCGGACATGGATACGACGTCGTCGATGCGAACGCGCTGAATCCCGAGCTTGGATCGGACGACGATTTCAACGCGCTGCACGACGAGTTACAGCGCCGGCAGCTCGGACTCCTGCTCGACGTCGTTCCGAATCACATGGCCGCCAGTCCGGAGAACGCATGGTGGATGAGCGTCCTCGAAAACGGCGAGCACTCGCGCTTCCTCCACTACTTCGACATCGACTGGACTCCCGTCACCACGCGCGGCCAGACCGTCAGCAAAGTCCTCCTCCCGATCCTGGGCAAGCCGTATGGCGAAGCGCTCGAGTCGCGCGAGATCCAGCTCCACTTCGACGTCGACGGCTTCTTCTTCACCTACTACGACAAGCGTCTGCCGCTCGCGCCCTCTTCGTACGGCCAGGTGTTGCGCGAGTGCGTCGAGTCGCTGCCGCGCGAGGGTGTGGCCATCGAGTTGCGCGAGCTGATCGAGGATGACGCCGGGGTTCCGAACAGCAAGTTTCTGAAGGAAACGCTTTGGAGGATTTACGAGCAGGATGAACCGTTCCGCGAGGCACTTCACGCCGTCATCGAACGCATCAACAGCGACGCTGACTTCCTCGACGCGCTGCTCGACGCGCAGTGGTACCGCCTCGCGTACTGGCGCATCGCCAGCGAGAAGATCAACTACCGGCGCTTCTTCGACGTCACCGATCTCGTCGGCGTGCGCGTCGAGAATCCCGAGGTGTTCGAGGCGCGCAATCGGCGGACACTGGAGCTGATCGCGGAAGGGAAAGTGACCGGACTGCGCATCGATCACATCGACGGTCTCTACGATCCGATCGGTCACATGAGAAAGCTGCAATTGCGGCTGGCGGGCGAGCCCTCCGGCGACGATCGTTTCTACATCGTCGTCGAGAAAATCCTCGAACACGGCGAGGAGCTGCCGCGCGAGTTTCCGGTCAGCGGCACGACCGGCTACGACTTCCTCGATTCCGTCAACGCGCTCTTCGTCGATGCGAGCGGATTGCAGCAACTGGATCGCTTCTACCGCAACTTCACCGGCGTGACGGCGACGTTCGACGACATCTGCTACGAGCGCAAGAAGCAGGTCATCCACGAGCTCTTCTCGGGCGAGATGCGCGCACTGGGCAAGCAGCTCGGCGCCGTGGCCATGCCCGACCGCAACGCGCGCGATTTCGCGCCGGTCGATCTGACCGCGGCGTTGACCGAGGTCACCGCGTGCATGCGCGTGTACCGGACGTACATCCGCGAGACGAACGTCGATGACGAGGATGTGCAGTCGATTCGCGCTGCGATCACCGAGGCGCGGCGTCGCGCGGGCAACATGATCGACGAGCGACTGTTTACGTTTCTCGAACGCGTTCTTCTCGTCGATCCGCCGGCGTACGTCGCGGCGGAGCGGGAGAACTGGCAGGCCTTCGTCATGCGCTGGCAGCAGTTCACCGGCCGGGTCATGGCAAAAGGCGTCGAGGACACCGCCTTCTACAATTACAACCGGCTGATCTCGCTCAACGAGGTGGGCGGCAATCCGGGACGTGGCGGCGATTTTGACGGGTTGGGGGAGTTTCACGCGCGCGCGGCGCAGATGCAGCAGCAATGGCCGCACACGATGAACGCGACGTCGACGCACGACACGAAGCGCAGCGAGGACGTGCGTGCGCGGATCAACGTGCTGTCTGAAATCGCGCCGCAGTGGGAGCGCCAGGTGCGCCGCTGGTCGAAGTTGAACGCACCGCATCGCGCGAACGGAATCCCCGACGCGAACACGGAACTCCTCATCTACGAGACGCTCATCGGCATGTGGCCGCTCGACGATGAAGACTTGTCGTCCGTCCGCGAGCGCCTGAAGCAATACCTGGAAAAAGCCGCGCGCGAAGCGAAGACGCACACGAGCTGGATCTCTCCGAACGCCGCGTACGAAGAAACGCTCCTCACGTTCGCGGACGCGATCCTTAACGACACCGCGTTTTGCGAAGACCTCGCCCGCATCCAGAAACGCGTCGCCTTCTACGGCTTCCTCAACGGACTTTCGCAGGTCGTCCTCAAGGCGACCGCGCCCGGCGCGCCCGACTTTTATCAGGGAACAGAGCTCTGGGATTTCAGCCTCGTCGATCCCGACAACCGCCGTCCCGTCGACTACGCGAGCCGCAGCGCGATGCTGAAAAAGATGAAGGCCGCACATGAAAAGGATTCGCTGTCGATCGACACGCTCCTCCGCCGCTGGCACGACAGCAGGATCAAGATGTTCGTGACCTGGAAGGTGCTCGATGCGCGATCGCGTCATCCGGAACTCTTCCGCGACGGGACGTACGAGCCGATCGATGCGGGACCGAATGTCGTCGCATTCACGCGCCGCCACGAAGACGACGCGGTCCTCGTCGCGGTCCCGCGACTAATCGCAAACCTCGTCAAACCCGGCACGTTCCCGATCGGCGATGTCTGGCCCGAAGCCTCAATCCCAATCTCCGGCTCCTGGCGCAATCTCTTCACCGGGGAGAATTTGACGGGCGATTCGATCGCGCTCCGCTCTCTATTCAACCGTTTTCCGGTCGCCGTTCTGGAGAAGGCGTAGACTTTTCGCCATGGCGCCGCAGACATCAACAAAGATGACGTATGAGGACTTGCTCCTCCTCCCTGAGGACGGTCTCCGCCACGAGATCATCGACGGGGAGCACTACGTGAACGCGTCACCAGTTACGAAGCACCAGCGGGTTTCCATGCGGTTGATCGTCGAGATCAGTTACTACCTTCGCGAACACCCGGTCGGAGAGCTCTTCCACGCGCCGCTGGATATCGTCTTCTCGCGATACGACGTCGTCGAACCAGACCTGCTGTACATCAGCAATGAGCGTCGTGACATCATCACCACGAAGAACATCCAGGGCTCACCAGATCTGCTCGTCGAAATCCTCTCTGAATCGAATCGCAAATACGACGAAGTAACCAAGCGGGCCTTGTACGAACGCACGGAGGTCGGCGAATACTGGATCGTCGATCCGCGCCGAGACGCGATCCAGATTTTCCGGCGCAATGCGGCAGGACGATACGAGATCGCGGCGAACCTTTCGCGGAACGAGACACTGACGTCGCCGCTGTTCCCCATGCTCGAAATCCAGCTCGACGAGATCTTCGCCTAACGCGCCGGATCCAATAGCCGCGAGAAGAACGGAAAAATGATCGTGGCCATGCGGTCGACGACTTTCTTGCGGTGATCGCCGTCGTAAACGTCAAGCGTGTACGGGACGCGCATCTCGCTCAGCGCGTTGGTGAATCGCGCCACGCCGAGGGGAACGTCGGCGAATTGATCGGACGTGCCGTATTCGATGCCGAATCCGTGCAGCGATTTGAGATTGTCGCGAAACGTGCGCGCCTGCTGCACCGGAAACTGATCGACGAACGCGGTGTAAGCCGGATCGGACGGCATCGCCATTCCGTGATCCATCTTCATCGGCATGCGTGCAAACGTCGGTAGCGATGCGTCGGGAACCATGGCCGCGGTCAGGCCGTACGCGGCGACCGGATAGAAGTCGCCTTTCGCGAGCGCGGCATCGGCGTCCGCCGGCGAATGAAACGACATGGCGCCGATCCACGCGGCTTGATTGCCCCAGCCGATGTCGCCGACGGCATCGAGGCAACACGGGCTGATCGCATACGCCGTGCTGAACACCTCGGCGCGCGTCATCGCGAAATGCACCGCGCCGAAGCCGCCCATCGAGTGACCGACGATGCCGCGCCCCTCGCGCGTGGCGATCGTCCGAAACTCCTTGTCCACCGCGCCGACGATTTCGTCCGCGATGTAATCCGACCAGCGGCCGGTCGTCGCCGAGTTGAGGTAGTAACTGCCGAGGAACCGGTTGCGGCCATTCGGCATCACCACGATCATCTCTCCGATCTTCTTTTCAGCGATGAGTCGATCGAGCAAGGCCGGGATCTTCCACGCCTCGGTCCAGACCTCGTAGGTGTCGGCGATGCCGTGCAGGAGATAGACGACGGGATAGCGCTTCGTCCCCGACGCGTACGACGGCGGCAGGTAGACGGCGAACTTCTGATCCGCTGGATCGCCGAGCCGGTTCCCCTCCAGCGCGACGGAGTGAATCGGGACGATGCGCACGGTGCCGTGCGGCGGCGCGGTTTCAGCGCTTCGCGCGGACGCGGCGCACAGCAGCAGCAGGACGGCGGCGAGGCGGACGGTTTTCATCAGCAGCTCCTTTCGGTTTTGGCGCAGCGATGGCGCGATACAGGCCGCGGATGGCGCGTCGGTAGATGAGGCGGAACGCGGCGGCGTCATCGCCTTGATTGTCGTGCAGCCGCCTAGCGCCATTGAGGATATTGGTCCGCGTGCTCATGTTGACACTGTGAAACGTTACGGCGCTAACGGCGTTAACAGCGAATGTCACACCCAGCGTGACGCCAGCGCAACGTCAAATGCGGCCCGATACCTCGCCCAACTCGCGCAGCTTCTCGGCATGCTCCGCTGTCAGCGCACCGTCGGCGACGCGCCATGACCAGTTGTCGCGCTCCGCGCCGGGAAGGTTCATGCGCGCTTCGCTGCCGAGGTTGAGGATGTCCTGCACGGGGACGATGGCCGTTTCGGCGACGGACGTGAAGGCGGTGCGGATCAGGCTCCATGCAACGTCGCTTGCGCCGCGCACGCCGAGGTACGACGCGATCGCCTTCTGCTCGTCGGATGTGGCCTGCTCGTACCAGCCGCGCGCGGTGTCGTTGTCGTGCGTTCCGGTGTAGACGACCGTTTTCGTTTCATAGCAATGCGGCAGATGCGGACTGTTCGGCTGATCGAATGCGAATTGAAGGATCTTCATGCCGGGAACGCCGATGGCAGCGCGTAGCTCGTGCACTTCCTTCGTGATGTGGCCGAGGTCTTCGGCGACGAGCGGCAGATCGCCGAGCGCGTAGCGGAGCGCGTCAAACAGCGCACGGCCGGGGCCGGGCATCCAGCGGCCATTGATTGCGGTAGGTTCGCTAGCCGGGATCTCCCAATACGCGGCAAAGCCGCGGAAGTGATCGACGCGAACGAGGTCGGCGAAACGGAGCGCGGCCCGAAATCGCGAAACCCACCAACCGAAATGCGCGTTGCGCAGCACGTCCCATCGATAGAGCGGATTCCCCCATCGCTGGCCGGTGGCGCTGAAGTAATCGGGCGGCACACCGGAGACGACATTCGGCTCCCCGCGTTCGTCGAGTTGAAAAATCTCGCGATTGGCCCAGACGTCGGAGCTGTCGCCGGCGACGTAGATCGGCACGTCGCCCATGATGCGAATGCCGCGCGCGCCGGCAGCCGCGCGAACCGCCGCCCACTGCGTGAAGAACAGCCACTGGATATAAGCCTGATACTCGATCTCCTCGGCGAGCTCGACCCGCGCCTCGGCAAGCGCATCGCGATCGCGCGATGCGACATCCGCGGTCCATTCCGTCCATGACTTCCCGCCATGCTGCTGCTTCAGCGCCGCGTACAACGTCCAGTCGGAAAGCCACGCGTTGTCATGAATGAATGCGGCAAGCGCGTGACGTAGTTCGTCCGAGGCGTGTTTCGAGAAATACGCGAAGGAGTGTCGCAGCAGCAATTCTTTGAACGCATGGACGCGATCGAACTCGACGTGGTCCTCGGCGAACGCCGGAACATCATCGAGCGCATCGACAGGCAGCAGTCCGTACTCGACGAGACGCTGCGGCGAGATCAGCAGCGGATTGCCGGCGTACGACGAAAGGCATCCGTACGGCGAGTTGCCGTAGCCCGGCGCGTTGAGCGGCAGCACCTGCCAGATACGCAGCCCCGCGCTCTGCGCCCAGTCGAGGAACGCGAGCAACTCGTCGCCTAGGTCGCCGATGCCAAAGCGACCAGGCAGGCTGGTCGGATGGAGGAGGACGCCGGCGGCGCGGGTCACATTCGGCTCTTGCACCGAGGTGTGCGTCATGTCTTGAACACCGAATGTTGAATGTTGAATGTTAAATGTTGAATGTTGAATGAGCCGCCGCGGTACCTCCATTCAACATTCAACATTGAACATTCAACATTCAACATGTCGCCTTTCACCCGCGTGCCTCCGGACTGATCGACAACTTCTCGCCGAGGGCGTCGAACTGCTGCAGCCATCGATTTGCAGACGAGGAGCCGTTGCCGGCGTTGGCGGCAATCACCGGACGGACTGATTTCTTGAGCCGGTAGTAATCATTCTGCGGACGGCGCAAATCAACGTCGACACCGGCATCGCGAACGATCGATACGAGCTTGGCCCAGCTCTCCAATTTCTCCACGTCTTCGGAATTGCGCGAGAAGTCGCCGGCGGCGCGCTCGATGGCGGCGGTCAGCGACATCAGTGTCGTCTCATCGAGCGACACCTTTTCGTCGCGCGACTCGCGCAAGCGCGATTCCAACTCGCCGAACGGGACGTCGTCGCTCGCCACCATCCGCCGCAGTTGCGTGTTGACGTCGAACTCGGCGGCCATTCGCAAGACCTTCGGCAGCGGCACGCCCAGCGTCGCGTGGAAGCGCATCAGCGGGTCGTAGCGCTCGTGGAGTTGATGGAACGCGCTCTCCGCTTCGCTCAGCGTGGTGTCGCAGAGCAGGTTGAGGATGCGGCGTTGTTCGTCGCGGAAGAGCGCCCGGATCGACAGCAGCGGCTCGCTGAAATACTCGTCGAGCACGCGGATAACCGACGAAATGCCGTTGACGCGCATGTCTTCGCTGAGGTCGCGCTTCATGGCTTCGTAGTGCTCGGTCACCGCCGCCGGCCGCACGCCGCCCGTGATCTCGGTCTCGCCGAGGTGGATGACGGTGAATTCAAACGACGCTTCTTCGCGGGTGATCAGCGAGATGACCGTGATCGAGCCGATGGCCATGCGCGCGCGGCCGGCCCGAAACGATTCGAAATCGTTCTGCCGGACGCGATAGCAGTAGACACGATCGTCATGCGCAAAATTATCGAAGAGCGACGCCACTGCGTAGTGCGCTGCCACGCGGCGAAGATCGAGCCGCGTCGGCTTCACTTCCAGCTCGTAGATCTGCCGCGCGTCGCCGCGCTGGGGCAGATTGCTCTTCGCCGCGGCGATGCGCCGCAGGAACTCCAGCTCCAGACTGCGGCCGGCGACCTTTTCGGCGAGCTGAATGACACGCGCGGCGTAGTGCAGCACCTGCACCGTTTCGATTCCGGAGATGTCGTTGAAGAACCAGCCGCAGCTCGTGTACATGAGCATGGCGTTGCGCTGCATCTCCAGCAACTCGAGCGCGGTGACGACGTTGTTTTCGGTGCCGGCGTGCTTCGCCATGAACCGCGCCAGGCTGTCGTCGGATCGGTCGAGGACGACATCGATGTAGTCGTCGCGCGCCTCCCACGGATCGCGAAGCAGCGCCGCACCGCGCGACTCGAAGATGGCGATGCACTCGTCGCGCAGCCAGTCGAGCGCTTCGCGCAACGGTTTACGCCACTGCTGGTTCCATCCCTCCCCGCCGCCGGTGCTACAGCCGCAGTCGCGTTCCCATCGCCCGAGGCCGTGGCTGCAACTCCACGCGGTTCTCTCAGCGATCTCGACCTCGTGCGTCGGCGGGACGTCGGCGAGAAACTGGCCGTAGTTCGCAACGCGTGAGAGCTTCTGCTCGTTGATGTAGTCGAGCGCGTACGCGAGGGCCATGTCGCCGTAGCGATGATGATGCCCGTACGTCTCGCCGTCGGTGGCGATGTTGATGAGCTGAGGATGCGTGCGCCCTTCGCCGAACGCGCCGAGGAGACGATGCGCGAGGTTCTCGCCGCGTGCGAGTAGACGCTCGAAGGCGACGGCGCGCGAGATCGGCCCGTCGTAGAAGAAAAGATCGATGGAGCGTCCGGACGGCAGGTTGCATCGATACGGCATGGTCGGATCGATGGCCCCTTTCTGCTCGGTCCAATCGTCATCACCAATCGCGCGCCAACGCTTCGCCTGCTGCGGTTCGAGAATCGTAAACGCGATTCCCTCGGCTGCCAGCGCTTCGAGCGAGGCGACGTCGACCGCCGTCTCCGGAAGCCACATCGCCTCCGGCTTCCGTTTGAAGCGCGTCTCGAAATCGCGGATGCCCCACCGCACCTGCGTGCGCTTGTCACGCGCATTCGCCAGCGGCAGGATCATGTGGTTGTACGCCTGCGCAATCGCGGAGCCGTGCCCGCCGAACCGCTCCCGGCTGAGGCGGTCGGCGTCGAGAATCGCCGCATACGTTTCGGGTTGCCTCTGCGCCAGCCACGACAACAGCGTCGGTCCGAAGTTGAAGCTGATGGCGGCGTAGTTGTTGACGATTTTGACGATGCGCTCGCGCGCGTCGAGGATGCGCGACGACGCATTCGGTCCGTAGCACTCG
>JAFAOU010000201.1 GCA_019247495.1 Acidobacteriota bacterium | reverse complement strand
GACTACGTCATCGTCGAAGTCGAGGAACGGCTGAGCACGATCGAACGTAATACCGTGCAGGCGCCGGACTAAAGTCAACGCCGCACTCGTTTCATCTCGCGTTCATGAAGCCGACCCGTTACGCGATTCTCGCGCTCGTCATCGCCTGCGCGATTCCAACCGCGAGCGCGGTCGAGCTCAACTGTCGCGGTCCCGCCAACGTCGAATCATTCAAGTATTCGTGGAAGCTGCGCGGCGGACTCTCGTGGATCGCCGGCATCATGTTTCCCACGTCCGGCATCGGCGAGCTGAAGACGACCTATCCGGCTGCAGGCCGCAACGCCATCGACAGCTCACTGCTGATCACGGCTCCCGCCGGGAAGAGCGGCTTCTACGCGTACGAAACGCAGATCGAAGCGTCGGGACAGCGCACGCTGATGACGTATCACGCATATTCGTGGAAGGACAAATCGCGCAAGGAGCGGACGCTCTTCGATTACAACGCCGGCCTGGCGCGCATGCACAAGGAGACGCCGGAGAAGCAGTGGGACAAAATCGATCACATTCCGGCCGGCGCGTTCCACGACGTCGTCAGCGCGATCTACTATCTGCGCGCGAACGCGGCCACGATTCGCGGCCCGGTGGCGACGCAGATCTACTCGGACGGCAAGTCGTATCCGGTTATCGTGCGGCCGGCGAACCGTCAGATGTTCACCATCGGCGGCCAGCAGATCGGTGCGAGCGGATTTGAAATCGTCGACGGGCCCGGCGGCAAGAAGTGGCCCGGCGGCATGAAGATCTGGTTGTCGGACGATGCGCGGCGCATCCCGTTCCGCATCGAGATCATCCAGAGCATGGCCTCGCTGCAGCTCGATCTTCAGTCGATCGATTCATGCGCCTTCATGCAGGCTGCGAAATAGCGCCTTACTCCGCCCCTCCGCGTCTCCGCGTGACCCGTCCTCTTTATACCCAGAAGACACCGGAGGTATCCGTCGCCACAGCTTTCAGCAGCACGCGGATGTCCTTATCCGTCTTCGCGCTCGACAGGCGATGCCAGCGCTGGTTCGTGTCAGGCCAGTAGAGCGACCAGACCGATTTCGCCGGCGAGTAGCGGAACTTCGCTTTCGGCACCGAGGTCCATTCGAGATGATTGAGAAACGACGGACGCCGTTCGATCAGCACGACATGGTTCTCGGCGATCTCGAATTCGAGCCGCGATGATTCGGCGACGTCCGCGGATGAGCTCTGCGCGCAGAACTCCTGCAGCGCGGTTTCCGCATCAGCACGAACTTCCGGGGGGATAGCCACGCGCGAATATTAACCTGACAGCTACCTTCCATCCGCCCTCGTGTATCCGATCAGCGCGAGGCACATCTCATCGGTGGTCTGTTCGCCCCAGCGTACGTCCCTGGGGGGCGAGTTTGGGTTGTGGCCGTTGGCGGTCGAATTGTCGAAGTGCGACTCGACGTGAATGACGCCGCCGGCGGCGATGTGGAGCGGCGTTTTGTAAACGTACTGCCCCTGCCAGTTGAAGTCGTATTGCGGCACATCGATCATGCACACCGTCGTTCCATCGGCCAGCTTCGCCTCCACTTTCGTCTTCGTGCCGAGGAGGTGCATGTGCGGGTAGACGGAGACGACGTCGATGGTCGTGTCCGCGGCGCCATACGCATCCACCTTCGCATCGTGATCGCCGGCGCGGATGACGAATTGGTCATTGATGATGAAGTCGTAGTGCAGCTGCTTCTGGACCGGCGCGGTGGTGAGATACAAACCGATCTGCGTCTGATCGGGAGCGACGCGCCCGAAGTGCGGGTGATAGTGAACCTGCATCACCACGCGCGCCCCTTTCGGGATCCTGACCGCCGTTCCCTCGGGGAGCGGCGTCGGACGTGCGCCGGGCGTCCAGGCGCCAAGCGCCGTCGCGGTGTCGAGGCCCGGACCTCCGAAACACTGGTAGCCGTTGCCGTTCGTGTCGAGTTTTGCGCTCGCGCCTGTGGTGTCAAGATAGGGGACGATGTGATGCACCGTGCCGCGATCGCCGGGACGAAAGTCGACCATCGTGACCTGCATCTCCTTCGTCGAGTCGCCGGGGATGGAGAAGCAGCGGTACTCGTCCACGTCCGCCGGCGGCGTGAACGCCTTCGGCATGGCCAGGATCACGTCCGGCTTGCCCGCTGGCCAGCCGCCGTCGAACGTGCGCGGCGCGGGCAGGTCCGCAGCGTTTCCTTCGGGCGTCCCGCCATCGACCCAACGCGCGATCGTATCGATGTCGCTCTGGGACAGCGAGCGCGTTCCGACGAAATCGCCGCAGCCGGCGGCCGCTTTCCACGGAGGCATCTTTCCGATCTGCGTCATGTACTTCATCGCGTCCGCGTACAGCACCGCGTCGGCGTACGTCATCAGCGAAAACGGCGCGATGTCGTCCGGGTGGTGGCACGACTGGCAGTTCTGCTGAAGGATGCGCACCACCTCGAGGTTGAAGGTCGGGCCCGGGGGCGGAATGGCCGCGCGGCGCCGCGCGCCGATCAGCGTGATGACCAGCAGCGGAAGGAGAAGAATCGCTTTCTTGCGCATGGAGCTCCTTCAAAACGAATACGTGATCCCGAACGACGGCACTACGCCGAGGATGACCTCGTTGTGCCGGTGTCCGACGATGGTGCCGTGTGCGTCGAAGTTGAATGAGTAGCCGTCCACACCTGAGACGTTCCGAATGCCGAAGACGTTGAACAGCTCGACGAAAAAACTCAGGCCGCCGAGCGACGTGTCGATATTGTGGCTGGCGCGCAGATCGACGCGCCTGTACGCCGGCAGACGACCGCTGTTGTATGCGCCGAGCACCGTGTGAAATACGTTGTTGACCACGATGCCGTTTACCGGCGTCGTCGGCCAACCGCTGTGATAGACGCCGGCCATGTCGAAGTTCCAATTCACCGCGTTAGAGGGGAGCAGGCGACGAAATCCTTCGCGTCATCGCGAGGATAGACTTAAAGCATGAAGCCGTTCCGGTATCACCAGAGCAAGGCCTTGGCGAACTGGCGCAAACATCGAGTTAGCTTCGCCGAGGCGGAAACGGTCTTCCTCAACGACTTAGCGCAGATTCACGATGATCCAGATCATTCGGGAAGCGGAGGCGCGTGAGATCATCGTCGGTCACTCGGCCGTCAATCGGTTACTCCTCGTCGTTTTCGTGGAGTATTCTGACCACGTTCGAATCATCAGTGCGCGAAAGACAACTTCATTCGAACGAGAAGACTATGAAGAAAGAATCTCCTAAAAGAGGATTTGCCGGGACGCGCTCGGAGTACCGTTTCGATTACTCGGCCGCCAAGCCGAACCGGTTCGCGGCGAGGATCAAAGAAGGCTCTGTAGCGGTGCTGCTCGAGCCCGACGTCGCTTCGGTTTTCAACAATTCGGAGTCGGTGAATCAACTGCTTCGCTCCGTGATTGCAGCGCTTCCCGAAGGGCAGCCACCGAGGAAGAAACGCGCGGCAAAATGATCAGCCGGGAAGTGTCTCAGTCCGTGTGCAGGCGGTAGAATCGTCACCCGGCGCCGGCGTAAATTTTTTCGGGCGTCGGGATGTGGGTCGACCGTTCCGCCGAGTTCGCCACGTCCCACTCGCGCTCCCCCCATCACATACAATGCGCGCCGCATTTACCGAACAGGAGACAACATGGCTGGAAATCTCATCGACTACCGGGTGGAAAAAGGCGTCGCAATTCTCGAGCTGAACGACCCCCCGGCAAACACCTACACCTATGAAATGAACAAGGAGCTCGATACGTGCATCCTGAATGCGCGTATGGACGACGACGTCTACGTCATCGTGCTCCGCGGCTCCGGCGACAAGTTCTTCTCCGCCGGCGCGAACATCAAGATGCTTTCCGAGGTCACGCCGCAGTTCAAGTACTACTTCTGCCTTCATGCGAACGAGACCTTGAACCGCCTCGAGCAGACCCCGAAGCTGGTCATCGCCGCGCTGAACGGACACACCGTCGGCGGCGGACTCGAGATCGCGATGGCGGCCGACATCCGCATCGCCCTCGAAGGCGCCGGCAAAGTCGGACTGCCGGAAGTCACCCTCGGCGTGCTCCCGGGCACCGGCGGAACGCAGCGGCTGTCGCGGCTGGTCGGCAAGACCAAGTCGATCGAGCTGATGGTCGAAGGCGGTCTCTTCGACTTCGAGGAAGCGCTTCGCCTCGGCGTCGTCAACTACGTCTGGCCCGCCGAGCAGGACGGCAAGAAGTGGTGGGACCGCGTCATGGAGTACGCGTGGAGCTTCTGCCCGCCGAACAAGGCCGCGCGCGCGGTTGGCCGCATCAAGCGTTCCGTACAGAGCGGATGGGAGATTCCGTTTGAGTCCGCGCTGGCCATCGAGCGCGAGCTGCAGCAGCAGCTTTTCCAGAGCGACGATGCCAAGGAAGGGCTGGCCGCGTACAACCAGAAACGCAAGCCGCAGTTCGCAGGGAAGTAGTAGAATTCGCGCTCACAGCAAAGGGTCTTCAGGCCGGGTGCCTGAGGACCCTTTTCGTTTTGGAGGCGAACATGATCCGAGCTCTCTTCGTCGCGATTACGTTTCTTTCCGTGCCGGCGGCCGCGCAGACCGGACCATGTTCCGCCGGGTTTCAGGATCCGCCGATCTTCAGTCTGGTCATGAGTAGTCCCGCGCGCGTTTCGTTCAAGAACACCACACGCCGCCCTCTGTCGAGCCCTTTCGTGACGATTGCGGGAAACGTGATCACGGTGGTCCAGACTGCGCAGGATTTCCAGGTTGCGTCTCCTCTTTGCAACGATCAGTCGGTTTCGATCGGAGATCTGGCGCCCGGTCCGTACATCGTCAAGTGGGAGTACCGGGAGGACATCGGATACTCGCTCAGCGCGGCCTTCACATTCGCCTTCACGATCCCCGGGACCGCGCCGTGCGTCGCCGGCATCGACTTTCAGCCGCAGTCGCCGTTCGGCGCTCAGCCAATTTCGATCCTCTACGCCACAACGTTCCGAGGATTTCTGCAGACGCCGACGGTCGCCCTCGACGGCAGCCAGATCACGATCGACCAGCAGGCCGTCATTGCCGATCCGGCATTTCCCGGCCACGTTCCATGCGCACGGGGCATCGTCCAGATCGGCCCATTGCAAGGCGGCTACTACCCGGTCACGGTTCGCTCCACTACGTTCGGACCACTTTCCGACGCGTTCGTCGTCAGGCAGCCGGTCAGAAGCCGGGCCGTTCGAGGGCACTGACGATCGAGAGCCGCCACGCACTGACCGTCTGTTATTGTTACGCCTATGCGTTATCGCACGCTCCACGGCACAAATCTCCAACTCTCCGAGCTCGGCTTCGGCACCTGGACGCTCACCACCGGCTGGTGGGGAACGTACACGGATGACGAAGCACGGCGCCTGATCGAAATCGCCATCGATGCCGGCATCAACTACATCGATACCGCCGACGCATACGGCAACGGCCGCGGCGAGACGATGCTCGCGCCGCTGCTGAAAAATCATCCCGACCTCATCGTCGGCACGAAGTTCGGCTACGACTTCTACAACAATCCCGAACGTCCTCGCGGCCAGCGCGAACTGCCGCAGGACATGTCGCCGAAGTTCGTCCGCTTCGCCATCGAGCAATCCCTCAAACGCCTCGGCGTCGATCACGTGGCCATCTACCAGCCGCACAACCCGCGCGTGGGCACGCTGATGGAAGACCAGCATTGGGAGACGCTGGAGTCGCTGAAGAGCGAAGGAAAAATCCTTTCGTACGGCCCGTCACTCGGACCCGCCATCGGCTGGCGCGACGAAGGCATCTACGCGAACGCCGTCCGCCACGCGCCGGTCACGCAGATGATCTACAACGTCCTGGAGCAGGATCCGGGTCGCGAGTTCATCCTCGCCGCCGAAAAAGGTCCGTCGTACGGCGGAGTGGCCGAGGCGATGAAAGGGGAGACGGGGAAAAAGGTGTGCGTGTCGTCGTCGGCGTTCGATCCGAACTTCCGCGCATGGAAGGTCGATCCCGAGCCGCAGTTCCTGATCCGCGTGACGCACTCCTCGGGCATGCTGGAAGGTCAGTACACGCTCGATACGAAGTTCGACGAGACCGATCACCGCTCGCATCGTCCGCGCTCGTGGATGGTGGAAGGTCTGCAGAAAGTGGAACGCCTCGAGCCGCTCCGCAAACAGCGCAACGTTACCCTCGGCCAGCTCGCGCTGCTCTGGCTCTACGCGCATCCGTCGATCGTGTCGTCGCTGCCGAACATCTACAACGAGCAACAGATCACCGAGTTCGCCGCCGCCTCAGACCACCCGCCGCTGACCGATGCGGAGATGGAGCAGATCCACGAGATGTACGAACGCAACTTCGACATCACGCCGTACGTCGAGGAACCGGTAAGCGCGTAACGACGTAGGGCCGGTGTCGGGTGTCGGGGGTGGGGTGTCGTAGAAAACACACCTGCCCGCGCCTTCCGATTAGCTTCCTCCGACACCCGACACCCGCGACGCAGCAGCTAGAATGCTGCCCTTGCCTTTTTCCGTCGCTCTCGCGTTTACCGCGATCGCCCTCGGCGGCACGATCCTGGCGGCGTTTCTCTTGCGTCTTTACGCCGGTCGTGAGCCGATGCGCGGCGTGCTGCGGCCGGACGATCTTGGCGGCTACACGCGCCGCGGCCTGATCCTGAGCAGCGTGCTCTCACTCTTTCTGGAGCTCATGCTCATCCGCTGGATCTCTTCCGAGGTCCGGATCTTTGCGTATTTCAAAAACTTCGTACTGATCGCCTGTTTTCTCGGATTCGGCGTCGGTTGCTATCTCTGCCGCCGGGTCATCCCGGTCATTGCCCTGATCGCGCCGCTGCTCTTTTTCGTGCTGCTCATCCAATTGCCCTGGAACGCACTGCGCGCCGTGATCGCGGCGCTGCCGGTGCTCCTCGGCGCCACTTCCGAAATGCAGATCTGGGGAGTCGGCGCGATGCAGATGACGCCACAAGCGGCATCCGGCCTCGGACTGGCGGCAGTGGTCACGCTTCCGATCTTCGCGCTCCTGGCCGTCGCATTCATTCCGCTCGGACAACTGGTGGGGTGGTATCTCGAGAAAGCGTCGAACGGCATCGCCGCCTACTCGATCAACGTCGCGTCGAGCCTCGCCGGGATCGTGCTCTACACGTCGCTCTGTTTCGCCAGCCTGCCGCCGATCGTCTGGTTCAGCGTCGCCGGCGCTCTGGCCGTCGCGCTCTTCTGGCGGGTGCCGTTCGCGCGCTGGTCCTTCGCCGCGGCGTTTGCGGCGGCGGTGGGATTGCTTCTGATCAATACATCCCGTCCGGGAGCGACGGTGTACTGGTCTCCCTACCAGAAATTGGCGTTGTCCCCGCTTCGTCTGGACAACGAGCAATGCGGCTTCAACCTCGAAACAAACAGCACCTGGTTTCAGAAGATCCTCGACCTATCTCCCTCGTTCGTGGCCCGGCACCCGAATCTGTTTCGCGTCGTGCCGGCGGAAATGAATTCGTACAACCTTCCCTATCGTTTCGAGCCAAACCCAGGTTCGGTGCTCATCCTCGGATCGGGAATGGGAAACGACGTCGCGGCCGCGTTGCGCAATGGGGCGGGACACGTCACCGCAGTCGAGATCGATCCGCTCATCGTCGACCTCGGACGGAAACTGCATCCCGAGCATCCCTACTCGTCGCCGCGTGTCACGACGCATGTGGACGATGCCCGCAGCTTCGTCCAGAACGCGAGCGAACGATTCGACCTCATCGTCTTCTCGCTGCTCGACTCGCACACCACCAGCTCGCATTTTTCGAACATCCGCATCGACAACTACGTCTACACCGTCGAGGCCATGCGCGCCGCGAAACGGCTGCTCGCGCCGAACGGCGTTTTCATCGTCAAGTTTCAGGTGCAGCGGCCATGGATCGCCGGCCGCCTGCACGACGTTGTGGCGAGCGTCTTCGGCGCCGAGCCGCTGCACTTGCAAACGCAAGGGGAGTACACGAGCGCGGGACGCTTCTTCATCGCCGGGCCCGCGCCGAAGATCGCCGCCGCCATGGCCGATCCGCGTCTTCAGGCGTATGCGATCGCCGCGTCGCGTCTGCCGATGGAGCACGCCGGCGTCACCACGGACGATTGGCCGTATTTCTATCAACGCGACCGCGGACTGCCGGCCAGCGTGGTGACGATTTCCGTCCTCCTGCTGATCGTCGCTCTCGTGGCAGCACGCTCGATCGGCATCCACGTGCGCTCGCTCCGCTTCGAGTTCTTCTTTCTCGGCGCAGCCTTCCTGCTTCTGGAAGCGCAGATCATCAGCAAGATGGCGCTGCTGTTCGGAACGACGTGGGTGGTCAACTCGATCGTCATCTCCGTCCTGCTGGCGCTGATCCTCGCCGCAAACGCCGTTGCCGCGAAGTTCCCCGGCATTCCTGTAGCCGGCGCGTACGCAGGCATTCTGCTGACTGCGCTCATCGGATACGCACTTCCGGCCGAGGCGCTCTTCTTTCGCTCCTTCGCGCTTCGGGCGACGCTGGCAACGTTGATTCTGACGATGCCGGTGTTTTTCGCCGGGATCGTTTTCATCCGGCGTTTCGCCGAATCGGGATTTGCAGCGGAGGCAATCGGCTCGAACCTTCTGGGCTCGCTGGTGGGAGGAATCGCCGAATCGCTTTCACTTACCCTTGGCCTGAGCGCGCTGGTGCTCCTGGCCATGCTGCTCTATGCCGCGGCGTGGCTGATCTCGATCCGTCAAAAGCTTTGAACCACAAAGACACAAAGAACACGAAGAGATCTCTTTGTGCTCTCGGTGTCTTTGTGGTGAAAAGCTTTTTGTCTTAGCATCCCGCTCCCATGCCTGACATCCAGCACCAGCTCTTCATCAACGGTGAATTCGTCGATGCCCGCTCCGGCGAGACATTCGCCACGTCCAATCCCGCCACCGAGGAGAAGATCGCCGACGTCGCCTCAGCGGGCGTCGACGACGTCGACGCCGCCGTGAAAGCCGCTCGCGCGCAGATGGAACCGGGCAGCGAGTGGCAGAAGATGAAGCCGCGGGACCGCGCCAAAGTCCTCTGGCGCATCGCCGACATGCTCAGCGCGAAGGCCGCCGACATCGGACACATCGAGACGATCGACAACGGCAAGCCGATTTTCGAATCGCAGTTCGTCGACACCCCCGCCGCCGCCGAGTGCCTCTACTACTTCGCCGGCTGGAGCGGGAAAGTCACCGGCGAAACGATCCCCATCGCCGACAACGCCTTCACGTACACGCTGCGCGAGCCGGTGGGCGTCGTCGGCGCCATCACGCCGTGGAACTTCCCGCTGATGCTCGCGGTCTGGAAAATCGCGCCGGCGCTGGCGTGCGGCAACACGGTCGTCATCAAGCCGGCTTCGAATACATCACTGTCGCTGTTGAAGTTCGCCGAGTACGCGAAGGAGTGCGGACTGCCCCCCGGCGTGCTGAACGTGATCCCCGGAAGCGGCTCGGTCGTCGGCAACGCCATGGTCGATCATCCCGGCATCGACGCGATCGCCTTCACCGGCTCGACGGAAGTCGGGAAGGGATTGATGGCTCGCGCCGCGAAGACGCTGAAGAAAATCTCACTGGAGCTCGGCGGCAAGTCGCCGAACGTCGTCTTCGCTGACTCCGATCTCGAAGCCGCCGCCCGCGGCGCGCTGAACGCGATCTTCTACGGAAAAGGGGAGGTGTGCGCCGCCGGCTCGCGCCTTCTGGTCGAAGAATCGGCGCATGACGAACTGATGGCGAAGCTGACCGAACGCGCCAACAAGATGGTCGCCGCCGACCCTCTCCACCCGAAAACCCGCCTCGGCGCATTAGTTTCCAAAAGCCAGATGGACACGGTCCTCTCCTACATCGAAGCCGGGAAGAGCGACGGCGCCAAACTCATCGCCGGCGGCGAACGCACGGACATCGGCACCGGCAAAGGCTACTTCGTCAAGCCGACCATCTTCGACGACGTCGAAGTCGACCACCGCATCGCCAAAGAAGAGATCTTCGGCCCCGTCCTTGCCACGATCCGCTTCAAGGACGCCGACGATGCCGTCGCCAAAGCCAACGCCACCGTCTACGGATTAGCCGCGGCCGTCTGGACCCGCGACATCTCCAAAGCTCACCGCATCGCCAAATCGATCAAAGCCGGCACAGTCTGGATCAACACCTACAACCTCTACGACCCGGCCTTACCCTTCGGCGGCTTCAAAGAGTCGGGCTTCGGCCGCGATCAGGGGAAGGACGCGCTTGAGAAGTACACGCAGACGAAGAGCGTGTGGGTGAATTTGTAGGTGGCGGCGTAGATGAAGCAACGAGACAGCAGGGATAGAATCACCCAATGACCAGGAAAGTCGAAGAACTCTACGATGAGGCGTCGCACCTGCCCGACAACGATCGCGCGGAGCTTGCGGGAATGCTATTACACAGCCTCGATGGAGAGCCGGATCCCGACATCGAAGCAGCCTGGGCCGAAGAAATCGAGCGGCGTGTGCGTCAAATCGACTCCGGCGAGGTGAAGCTCATTCCGTGGGAGCAGGTACGCGCGGAGCTGTTCAGTCGCACAAGCGATGAACGTTAGTTTTCATCCGGCGGCCCGGCGCGAGTTGCTGAAACACAGTAAGTGGTATCGCGATCGAAGTATCTCGGCAGCGGCTGGCTTCGAGCGAGAAATCGACCACGCCGTTTCGCGCATTGTCGAAGCTCCCGAACGATATCCGCTCACCCGACGTGGGCGGCGGCGCTTCGTGCTACTCGAGTATCCGTTTGACCTCGTGTATCGAATTCGGGCTCACGAAATTCAAATCATTGCAGTTGCGCATCACAGCCGTCGGCCTGAATATTGGATCAACCGTTTGTAGGGATTGGTCCAAATCACTTCTCCGATCAGCGCACCGATCGCGTCGGGGACGAGATCGCGGAGATTGCAGTTGCCGGTCCTCGTTAGGGTTTCCTCGAGCTCGATCAGCATGCCGACGGCGATCGTTGCTGCCGCGGCGATCAGCATTGCGCGGCGCGTCCGGCCGAGTTGGACGCGCGTCATCAGGAAGAACATCCCGAAGAGAAAGATGTGCTTGTACTTTGTCGCTGAGAAGAGGGCGAGGTCGATGGTGAGCTGCAGGTTGCACTCGGGGCGATGAAAGTGAAACCCCGTCCGCGCCGGAATCCAGACGAAGGCCAGAATGATGAAAACGGCATAGGCCCATCGCGCGCCGCGCAGTGCGAGCACGGCCAGAACGATCCAGGCGATTGCGCCGAGTGCGATCAGCATTGACTTGTCGTGCAGTATAGGAGCGCGCCAGGCGCCCCCAGCTCTCGGCGCTGCTTAGTTCGCGCGATGTAGGCTATGCATCAGGGAGCCAAAGATGAACAGCGTGTCCGTCATTCTCAAGCGCTTCGACGCGCCGGACGAAGTTCGTGAATTTCAGAAGGGGAAGTTTGAAATCGTGCATTTGGGCGGCGCGACGATCGGCCGTGCCACCTACGAACCGGGCTGGAAATGGAGCGACCACGTCGGGCCAGGTGTTGGTCAATCGCGATGTTCGGTGGAACACGTCGGTCTCGTGCTCTCAGGGACGGCAACCGCTGCGTTCGACGATGGCACCGTCTATGAGCTGAAAGCAGGCGAGCTTTTCTACATCCCGGCCGTACCTCACGACAGCTGGGTGGTGGGCGATGATCAATACGTGTCGCTTCATTTTCTCAACGCTTCTGATTACGCGACCACGTAGATACGGACGTTTGTGCCATGGCATCCGGTTCGCGCACCCTCACCGCGGTCGCTCTGCTGATCGTTGCGCCGATCGGTGCGGCCGTCGTCATCAGCGTCCTGCTGCTGTTCGGCGCCACGCCTCACGTCGTCTTTCTGCCCGGGTTCGTCGTCAGGACGAAGCTCGCCGCCCTCGGCTTCCATGCTCCGAACGCCGCCGGCGTGCTGGTCACGCTGATCACCTGGTGGGCCATCATCGTGATCGTCTGGCTGGCTGTGCACCGCTTGCGGAGGGTGCGATGACATCCGTCTTTCTCCTCTGGCACATGCAGGAGTTTCCTGATGGCTCCGACAGCAACAAGCTGATCGGGGTTTACGAAACGCGATCGGATGCGGAGCAGGCCATCGTTCGCGTCGGGAGCCAGCCCGGGTTCGTCGACATGCCGGAAGGATTCCTCATCGATGAGTACCCGTTGGGGAAGGACCACTGGACCGAGGGTTTCGTCCGCACCGAGTAGTCGCTGCCCTCATGTACAATCCGCGCTCGTTTGAAGAGGAGATCTATGCGAAAGAACGCAATCATTTTCATCTCGCTCGCGGTGTTGTCCTTCGGACTTCTCGGCTGTCCGCCGAAGGAGGGTGGCGGGGCCGGCACGGGCGCGAGCGGCGGCGCGGACATCCTCGTCGGCGAGTACGGCTCGATGACGGGACCGCAGGCCACGTTTGGCCAGTCCACGCACAACGGCATCATGATGGCCGCGGATGAAGTCAACGCCGCCGGCGGCATCAACGGACGCAAGATCAAAGTCCTGTCCGAGGACGATCAATCGAAGCAGGAAGAAGCGGCGAATGCCGTCACCAAGCTGATCTCGCAGAACAACGTCGTCGCCATCCTTGGCGAGGTCGCGTCGTCCGCCTCCATCGCCGCGGCGCCGATCTGCCAATCGGCCAAAGTGCCGATGATCACGCCCTCGTCGACGAATGACGAAGTCACCCGCAAGGGCAACTTCATCTTCCGCATCTGCTTCACGGACAGCTATCAGGGCGAGTACCAGGCCGTCTTCGCCGACGGCTGGTGCACCGCGAACAACAAGCCGAAAAATGTGGCCATGCTCACCGACGTAAAGAGCGATTACTCGCAGGGCCTGGCGAAGGTCTTCTCGGCGAAGTTCGGCACGCTCGGCGGCAAGATCGCCGGCACGCAGAGCTACGCGAATGGTGACAGCGATTTCCACTCGCAGCTCACCGCCATCAAGGGCACCAACCCGTCGATCATCTACGTCCCCGGCTACTACACCGACATCGGTCAGATCGCGATCCAGGCACGCGACCTCGGCATCACCGCTCCGCTGCTCGGCGGCGATGGATGGGAATCGCCGCGGCTGATCGAGATCGGCGGCAAGTCGCTGGAAGGCTGCTTCTACACGAACCACTACTTCTACGCCGACCCCTCGCCGGTGGTCAGCAGCTTCGTGCAGAAGTACAAGGAGCGCTACAAGCAGACTCCGGACGCGTTGGCGGCCCTCGGCTACGACGCGATGAAGACACTCGCCGACGCCATGAAGCGTGCCGCGAAGCTGGACGGCCCGTCGATCCGCGACGCGATCGGCCAGACCAAGGGGTTGGTCGGTGTCACCGGCACCATCAACATTGATGCGAATCGCAACGCCACCGGCAAGAAGCTCGTCATCGAAGAGATCAAGAACGGACAGCTCACACTGAAGGCCACCATCGATCCCGCAACCGGCGGCAAGGTGGTGATGAACGACGGCGCCGCGCCGAGCACAACGCCTTCAACGGCAACATCCACGACGACCCACTGAAGTCGATACCAAACTTTATCTTTACAGAAACTGGTCCGGCGGTTAGCGTTCGCCGGACCTTTTTTTGCGTAAGGGCCTTTGAATGCAGGAGATCCTCCAGAATCTGCTGAACGGAATTGCCGTCGGCGCGATTTACGCGCTGATCGCCCTCGGCTACACGATGGTGTACGGCATCCTGAAGCTGATCAACTTCGCCCACGGCGACGTCTTCATGCTCGGCTCGTTCGTCGGTTTCTATGCGGGCGGATACGCCGCCCGGCACCTGCCCTCCACCAACGGCGCGCTCGGCTGGGGTTACGCCGGGCTGGTCATGCTGATCGCAATGTCCGTATGCGGGCTCTTCGGATTTCTCAACGAACGGATCGCGTACCGGCCGCTACGGAACGCGCCGCGGATCGCGTCGTTGATCACGGCGATCGGCGTGTCGTTCCTGCTCGAATATGGCGGCCAGTTCGTCTTCGGCGCCGATCCGAAATTCTTCCCCACGCTGGTCGAGAAGCACCTCATCAACTTCGGCGGCGTGACCACGACCAACTACCAGATCATCGTGCTCGTCGTGGCCGTGATCTTCATGGGCCTGCTGCAGTACATCATCTACGGCACAAAGTTTGGCCGGGCCATGCGCGCGGTTTCTTACAACTTCGAGACCGCATCGCTGATGGGCATCCCGACCGACCGCGTGATCTCGATGACGTTCATCATCGGATCGGTGCTGGCGGCCGTGGCCGGAATCCTTTACGGGCTCTCGTATCCGAAGATCGATCCTCTGATGGGGATCATGCCCGGACTGAAGGCGTTCATCGCCGCGGTCCTCGGCGGCATCGGCAACGTGCCCGGCGCGGTGGTGGGAGGACTGATCATCGGCATCATCGAATCGTTCGTCGGCGGCAGCCAGTTCTCGAATTACCGCGACGCCATCGCCTTCATCATCCTGATCGCGATCCTGCTGTTCCGCCCGTCCGGGTTGTTCGGGAAGTACCAGGCGGAGAAGGTTTGAGTTTGAGAAGCCAAATGTTGAATGTTGAATGTTCAATGTTGAATGTTGAATGGGGCTGCGCGCGGCCACCGGTCATTCAACATTCAACATTCAACATTTGCCTCGGGGGGCCGGGCGTGACGAAGTCTCTCCCCTGGTGGCTCCGCGATTTCCTCTGGCTCGCCATGTTCGTCGCGGTCCTGATCGGACTCGCGTACGGGCTCGACGCCATTCCGATCGCTGGCATTGCGTACTACAACCGCATCCTCGTGATCATGGGGATCAACATCACGCTGGCGGTGTCGCTGAACATCATCAACGGACACGCGGGGCAGTTCTCGCTCGGGCACGCCGGATTCATGGCCGTCGGCGCGTACTTTTCTGCCTACCTGACCTTCTACCACTTCGCTCCGCGCCTCGAGAAAATGCCCGAGGGGACGCAGCAGTGGTTGATGCAGAACGTCTATCTCGTCATCGCCGTACTTTGCGGCGGTCTGCTCGCGGCGTTGGCCGGATACGTGGTCGGACTTCCGTCGCTGCGTTTGCGCGGCGACTATCTGGCCATCGTCACGCTGGGGTTCGGCGAAATCATCCGCGTGCTCATTCTCAACATCGACAAGATCGGCGCGGCGCGCGGCTTCAGCGGCATCCCGCACTGGAGCAACTTCTTCTGGGTCTATCTCGCCGCCGGCATCACGATCGTGATCTCGTGGCGCCTCGTCGGATCATCGGTCGGCCGCGCGTTTCTTGCCGTGCGCGAAGATCAGATCGCCGCCGAGGCCATGGGTGTCGACACGACGCGCTACAAGGTCAAGGCGTTCGTCATCGGCTCGTTCCTCGCCGGCGTGGCGGGCGGGTTGTACGCGCACTACATGATGTATCTCAATCCGCAGATGTTCATGTTCGTGAAATCGTTCGAGGTCGTGGCCATGGTCGTTCTCGGCGGACTCGGATCAATCAGCGGGTCGGTCGTCGCGGCAGTCATCCTCACGTTCCTTCCCGAGGGATTGCGGTCGGTGAAGGACTTCATGCCCGGTGGCCGCGATCCGCGCATGGTCATCTACTCGATCATGCTCATCGTGTTGATGTTGACGCGGCCGCAGGGACTTCTCGGCCGCCGCGAGTTGTGGCAGGTGCTGCGGCGCCGGAAAGATTCGGCACCGAACAACAAAGCTGACGAAGGCTCCGCTCCGGTTTCGTGATGGCTAACGGGAACGCTCTGCTTGATGCGCGCGACGTAACGATTCGCTTCGGCGGTCTGACGGCGGTGTCGCATTTCAACCTCACCATCCAGCCGCATGAGCTGGTCGGCCTGATCGGCCCGAACGGTGCCGGCAAGACGACGGTTTTCAACATGCTCACCGGCGTCTACAAGCCGACCGAGGGGGAGATTCACGTCGGCGGCGTTTCCACGCACGAGTTCAAGCCGTACCAGATCACCGCCCTCGGCGTGGCGCGCACGTTCCAGAACATCCGCCTTTTCAAAGAGCTGTCGGTCCTCGACAACGTCAAGATCGGCGGCCATATCCACTACAAATACTCCGGCACGTCGGCGGTGCTGCACACGAATCGATTTCACAAAGCCGAGGAAGTCGCGGAGAAGGACGCGTTCGATCTGCTGAAGATTTTCGGGCTCGAATCGCGTGCCGACTACTACGCGAAGAACCTGCCGTACGGCGATCAACGCCGGCTGGAAATCGCGCGTGCACTCGCGGCGCGTCCGAAGCTGCTTCTGCTCGACGAGCCGGCGGCGGGACTCAACGATCGCGAAACGCTCGACCTGATGGAGACGATTCACGAGATCCGCGACAAGTTCGACATCGCCATCCTGCTCATCGAGCACAACATGGAACTGGTGATGGGCATCTGCGAGCGGATCATCGTGCTCAGCTTCGGCAAGACGATCGCGCAGGGAACGCCTGAGGAAGTGCGCGCGAATCCTGTCGTGATCGAGGCTTACCTCGGCGAACCGGCGGAGGCGGCTGGCGTATGACTTCGCTGCTCAGCGTCAGCAACCTCGAAGTCGCGTACGGCACGATTCCGGCGCTGCGCGGCATCGATCTCGACGTGAACAAGGGCGAGATCGTCACGCTGATCGGCGCGAACGGCGCGGGCAAGACCACGACGCTGCGCACGATCTCCGGACTGCTCAAGCCGAAGACCGGCGATGTGACCTACGACGGCCGCACGATCACCGGAATCAAGCCGCACGTGATCACGGCGATGGGCGTGTCGCACGTCCCGGAGGGGCGCGGGATCTTCGCGAACCTCACGGTCAATGACAATCTCGAGCTCGGCGCGTACCTGCGCAAAGACAAGATCAAGCAGTCGGAGTACGAGCGGATCTTCACGCTCTTCCCGGTTCTCAAAGAGCGGATCAAGCAGAGCGCGGGGACGCTTTCCGGTGGCGAGCAGCAGATGCTGGCGATCTCGCGCGCGCTGATGTCGAAGCCACAGGTGCTCCTCCTCGACGAACCCAGCCTCGGACTCGCTCCGCAGATGGTGCAGACGATTTTCCGCGTCATCAAAGAGATCAACGCCGAGGGGACGACGATCCTCCTCGTCGAACAGAACGCCCACATGGCTCTCGTCACGGCCCACCGCGGCTACGTGATGGAGACCGGCCGCATCGTGTTGACCGACGACACGAAAGCGATGCTGTCGAGCGACCGCATCAAGAAGGCGTACCTCGGCGGGTAAAGCCGAAACGGTCCCACCCTTGCACACTCCTCCGCCCAGTAAGGAGGACCAATGAACGTATTCAAAACGGCAGTGCTCGGCATGCTGCTCGCCGCGTCGCTGGCGGCACAGACGACCGATCTCGACCGCGCGCAGCAGGCGCTCACGGCTGCGGATATGGCGGGCGCGGGCGCATTCGCGAAAACGCTGTACGACGAGGCCGCGTATCGCGCGCGGTTCGCGCAGGAAAACTGGAACGCGAACAAGGAATCGTTGCGCAATGAAGCCCACATGCGCGCCATCGAAGCGACCGTTGCCGCGCAGGCCGCGGCGGCAAAAGCGCGCTGGCTCAGCACCAACGCGGCCATCCACGGGCTGCAGACCGACATCCTGAGATTTGGCGGCACATCGAACGTGACGTTGCTCGCGGAAGAGTCGCCGACGATGCCGATGAATCACGGCGCGACGACGAAGGAGCGCATCGCGGCCGCGCAGTACGCCGTCGATCAGGCCAAGGTGGCGGGTGCGCTCGACAACGTCCCTGACAACGACATACGCATCGCCGAGGGATACATCGACAGCGCGAAACGGGTATCGAAAGGGACGACGAACAGCGAGACTGCCGACGACCTCGCGTATCGCGCGGAGATGATCGGCCGCCGTGCGTTTTATCTGGCGCGGCTCGCACAATCGACGAAGGTGATGCCTGGACTGCAGCTCGATCGCACGCGCCTCGCGCAGGCGGCGAGTGAACGCCAGGCTGCTGCGGACCGCGCCCAGCGCGAAATCGCGGAGCGGCGAGCCATCGAACTGCAGCAGCAGCTTGCGAACGAACAGGCCAATCGCGTGGCGCAGTCGGCGGAAGTCGAGCGGCTGCGGCAACAGATCGACGCGAACCGCCGCGCCGCCGAGGCGCAAGTCGAAGCCGATCGTCAGGCACGCATCGCGGCCGAGAGGCAACTCGAAGAGGCGTACGGCAAGTACACCACCACGATTACGACCGCGTCTCCCTCGGACGTCGACGCGATGCGCCGGCAGATCGAAGATCAGCAGTTGGCGCTGCGAACGATTCAGGATCGCGAGCGGGCGAATGCGGAAGCGATGCAGGCAGAGATCGCGCGGCTGCGAACGGATCTCACCGCCGCCCAGCAGACTGGCACTCTGAATTCGGATGTGCTCGCGCAGCGTCAGGCCGACATCCTTGCGCGCCAACAGCAGCTCGACACGTTCCGTCAATCGCTCGAGGCGGAGTCGGCCGCGCGCGCGCAGCGCGACAAGCAGGAACAGGAAGCGATCGCCGCGGCGCAGGCGCGCCGTCAGCAGGCCGACGCCGAGGCCGCGGCGCTGAGGGCGCAGGCTGAAAACGCCGCGCAGCAGGCGCAGGCTGCAAATGTTGCGGCGCAGCAGGCCCAGGCGGCCGCCGAGTCTGCGCAGACGCAGTTGGAAGAGACCCGCCGTCAGCTCGCGGCCAGCGACGCCGAGACGCGGCGGCTCCGCATTCAGAACGAGCTCTCACGCATCGCATCGACCCGCAGCGAGCAGCGCGGACTCATCGTCACGCTCAACGGCGGAATCCTCTTCGACACCGGCAAGACCGCGCTGAAGCCCGGCGCGAAATCGACACTGTCGAAGATCGCCAAACAGTTGCAGACCGACCCGTCGCTGAAGATCGCCGTCGAAGGTCACACCGACAGCGTAGGCGGCACGGCCACGAATCAGGCACTGTCGGAGAAACGCGCCAACGCCGTGCGGGATTACCTCGTATCCGCAGGCATCTCCGGCGATCACATCACCGCGGACGGCAAAGGCGAAGAGTCGCCGATCGCCACGAACAAAACCGCCGCCGGACGCCAGCAGAACCGGCGCGTGGAGCTGGTGATTACGCAATAGCTCGTATTGAGACCGCCGCCGTTGATGCGGCGGCGGTCTTAGCGGGTATTCAATGGACCGCGCGACGGCGCACGCAGTTTGACGCCGGCGTGCAGGGCGCGGCGTCGACGGCGTAGTCGCTATTGACGGTGGACGACACTGGATCCGTGTTGACGTTGCCGTTGTAGGTTGCCGAGTAAGAGTGGTAGCCGGCAGCGGGTCCGCTCGCAGCTCCCGCTACGTAGTCGGTCTTGAGGTCACCATTGAAATCGCCCGCCGCAGCGAGGGCGCCCTCGGTGGAGAGAACCGTCGGAGCATTGAAGTTGCCATCGCCTTTGCCGGTGATCAACGACAGGCCTCCGTTACGGGATGTCACGAGCATGTCCGTCCGGCCATCACCGTCGAAGTCCCCAGCGACGATGCCGGTGATCGCAGTGGCGAAGTCAGGCTGCAAAACGCCGTCGGCGAACGTGCCGTCGCCGTTTCCTCGGAATGTTTCCGTTTGCTGGCAACAGCCGGCCGGACTGATCAGGTCGATTTTGCCGTCACCATTCAGATCGGAGAGGAGCAGGTTCGGGGCACTGTAGAGAATCGAACCGGCTCTATTCTTTGTCGATCGCAGAGTGAACGAGCCATCATTGTTCCCTCGATAAACTTCGATTAGACGGTCGTATCCGCTCAAAACGACGTCGACATTGCCGTCGCTGTCCAGATCGCCGAATGCGACCGATCCGCAGGAGGCGATTGGAGTCTTTACGGGAGCCCGAAAGGTGCCGTCGCCATTGCCGAACATCGTGATGATCGAGCAGGCAGTCTGCGACGCGGTGACTGCCTGGAACAGAATCACGTCCTGTTTTCCGTCGTGATTGACGTCGGCTGTCTTCATATCCAGGACCGATCCGTCTCCGAAGCTGATGCTGGCGTTGCGGAAGAGAGCCTGGTCCGCGGAAAGGCCGCCGCAGAAAAAGACCGCTGCGAGGAGGACGGGAACGGGGAGCTTCATCGGGGCGACCGGAGCGGAAGTATAGGTTTGTCACAGCCTGAAACCTTCGCCCTCCTCGGACGTTTACGTTCGCAGTAACCAATTCGAGGAGCGTCCTATGAGCGGGAAGCGCAAAAAGAAAGTTGCGGTGTGGTCGATCATTGTCCTCGCAGTCGCGATCGTCATCACGTTCGTGGCGATGAAGGCGAACGGCAAGAAGCAGGAAGTGAAGCTGCCCGTGAAGGTCGGCAAGGCCGAAGTCGCTGACATCCAGGTCAAGGTCACCGAGGTCGGCAACGTCCAGCCCGAGGTCAAGGTCGACGTCAAGAGCGTCGTATCGGGCAAGGTCGTCGAGATCCTGCACCGCGATGGCGATCAGGTGAAGCGCGGAGAAACGCTGGCCCGCATCGAGCCCGATCTGAATCAGGCGCAGTCGATCGCCGACGTCAAGAACGCGCTGACCGCATCGAAGATCCGCTACGACCAGGCAAAGAAGAATTACGAATCGGATCACAGCCTCTTCGAGTCCGGCCTCCTGGCCGGCAAACAGAACCGCGATTCCGAGGCCGAGTATCTGGCGGCGAAGCAGGAGTACGAGAAGACCGAGGAGAAGTACAACATCGTGGAGCGCAGCGGCATCCCGATCGCGCAGGCGGTGAACAGGTTCCAGGGCTCGAACGTCGTGGCGCCGATGGACGGCGTGGTGCTCACGAAGAACGTCGAGATCGGCGAATCGATCACCAGCGGCGTGTCGTCGTTCAACGCCGGCACGGTGCTCTTCAGCGTCGCCGACGTCTCGAAGATGATCGTCAAAGCGGGCGTCAACGAAGTCGACATCGGCAAGATCAGGGTGGGCATGCCGGTCAAAGTCTCGCTCGACGCCTATCCGAAGATTTCCTTCGCCGGCCGCATCGACCGTATCGCGCCGGCCGTGCGCATCGACGACAAAGTGCGCGTGTTCGACGTCGAAATCCGTCTCGACGCGCAGGGCCGCGAGCTGCGCTCCGGCATGACCGCGAACATCGAAGTGAACGGTGAGCGGAAGGACAAAGTGCTCACCGTCCCGGTCGAGTCCGTCTTCCAGCGCGACGGCGTGGAGCTGGTGTTCGTGAAGAAGAAGCTCGACCCGAACACGGTGCCGACGAAGGACGTGAAGAAAGAAGGGCAGGCGCCCGACAAGGACGGCTGGAAGAAGTTCTTCGAGAAACGGACGATCGTCACCGGCCTGTCCGATAACTCGAAAGTCGAAATCGTGAAGGGCCTGAAGGCCGGCGAGGAAGTGGCGCTGGAAGATCCGACGCTGCCCGCGGACAAGAAGAACGAGAACGACGATTAGGGAGCAGGGAGTCGGGGGTCGGGGGTCGTAGGACGAAAAGAATCCTGCTCCGACACCAGACATCCGGCACGCTAACCTCCGACACCCGACACCCGACACCTGACACCCGACACCCGCGAGCAAAGCGAGCACACATGAGCGCACTACTCCAATTCAAAGAGCCGCATCCGGTCACACGCAAGGCTCTCATCCAGCTCGACGAGATCACCAAGATCTACGACTCCGGAGAAAACGCGGTGCAGGCGCTGCGCGGGGTCGATGTCGCTATCGAGAAGGGTGAGTTCGTGGCCATCATCGGCCCGTCCGGCTCCGGCAAATCGACGCTGATGCACATCCTCGGCTGCCTCGACACGCCGACCACCGGCAAGTATTGGCTGGACGGCGAAGATGTCGCCGAGATGTCGGCGCGCGCTCTGGCCCGCGTCCGCAACCAGAAGATCGGATTCGTGTTTCAGACCTTCAACCTGCTGCCGCGCGCGTCGATCCTGAAGAACGTCGAGCTGCCGCTGCTCTACGCGGGCGTCGGACGCGACGAGCGCCGTGAGCGCGCGTTCAAAGCGCTGCAGCGCGTCGGTCTCGAGAAACGCGCCAAGCACCGTCCGAACGAATTGTCCGGCGGTCAGCGTCAGCGCGTCGCCATCGCACGCGCACTGGTCAACGATCCATCGCTGATCCTCGCCGACGAGCCGACCGGCAACCTCGATCAGAAAACCGGCTCCGACATCATCGCCATCTTCGAGGAACTGGCCGCCCACGACGAGACCATCGTCCTGGTCACGCATGATCCCGCCATCGCCGCGCGCACGCAGCGACGGATCACGCTGGTCGATGGAGAAATCGTTGAAAGCGAAGAGTGAAGGGTGAAGGGTGAAGAGTGAAAAAAGGCCGCATCTACTTTCACTCTTCACCCTTCACTCTTCACCCTTCAGTGAGCGAAGCGAATCATGATCCTCCTCGAATCCATCCTCGACGGCATCCGCGACATCAAGGACCACTTCGGCCGCACGATGCTGCAGCTCGTCGGGATCATCCTCGGCGCGGGCTCGATCGTGGCCACGTTCTCGTTGTCCGTGGCCGGCAAGTCGGCGTCGATGAACTACTACAAAGTCTCCGGCGGCATTCAGAAGATCTCCGTGTTCGATAAACCGACCGGCAAAGTCACGCTGGATGCGAAAGCGCTGGCGTCGAAAGGCCTCACGTATCACGACGCGACGGTTCTGAAGCGCGAAGGCAAAGAGATCGATCTGGTCTCGCCGGTGGCCAACGAGAACATGACGCTTCGTTATCGCGACGTGGAAAAACCGCGCAGCATCATGGGCGTCACGCCGGCCTACTCGCCGATGAACGATTTCCGCGCCGGCTCAGGACGTTTCATCACCGACAACGACCTCGCCACCGCCGCGCGCGTGGTCGTCCTCGGCACGGAGCGCGCGCAGGAGTTTTTCGGCAGCGACGATCCGATCGGCAAAACCATATCCATCAACGGCACCGGCTATCTCGTCGTCGGCGTGATGGAGGAGAAGTACTTCAGCTTTGATCACAAGCGCAACGTGATGCGCTGGCTGAACCGTCAGATCTACATTCCGCTGACCACGTTCGTGACGCGCAAAGGCGAGTCGCTCGAGCGCGGCAAGGTGAGCTTCATGCACGTGCGCATGAAGGACGTGAAGCGCAACGAGGAAGCGGTCGACGAGATCAAGGCGATTCTCTTCCGCGAGCACGGCACGAAGGACTTCGACGTCTTCTCGCGCGTCGCCAACCTCCGCCGCAACGAACAAAACAATCAGATGTACGACATGACCTTCATGATCTGCGGGATCATTTCGCTCCTCGTCGGCGGCATCGTGGTCATGAACATTCAGCTCGCATCGTTTAACGAACGCGTACGCGAGGTGGGGACGCGCAAGGCCGTCGGCGCGTCGCCGGCGCAGATCTTTTTCCAGTTCCTCTCCGAGACAATCCTCGTCTCCGTCGTCGGCGGTTTCCTCGGCATCGTGGTCGGCAAGTTCTTCTGCGACGGCATCGCGGCTCTGACGCGCGACCCGGCCGCGATCACGGTCGGCACCGCGGTCTGGGCTATCGTCTTCGCCGCCGGCACAGGACTCGTGTTCGGAATGTACCCGGCCATCCGCGCGTCGCGGCTGAATCCGATCGAAGCGTTGAGGGCGGAGTAACCAATGCAACTCCTCGAATCCGTCCGCACCAGTCTCGAAGAAGTGAAGGGGCATCCGCTCCGCTCGTTCTTCACGCTCATCGGCGTCATCCTCGGCACGCTGGCGATCGTGGTGGTGATGTCGGTGCTCGACGGCGTCGGACGGGCCGTGTGGAGCGGCATGGAAGACCTCGGAATGGACGGTGTGCTCGTCCTCTCGCAGCGCAAACCGACCGACGCGATGGAGCGCGCCAAGGCGCATCTCTCGCACGGCCTGCGCCTCGAGGATCAGAAATACTTCGAAGGCAGCAGCCTGATTACTTCGATCGGTCCGGTCGGAGAAACGCGCGCCGTGGTTACCGCCGGCCGCGTCACGCGCCGCATCGACGTCTACGGCATCACGCCCGCGTTCGTGCAGATCAAGAACCGCAAGACGAGTTCCGGACGCTTCTTCGGTGAGAGCGACGTCGAGTCAAAGAAGCCTGTCTGCGTGCTCGGCTTCAAGATGAAGGAACAACTCTTCGGCGGCGACGACGCCATCGGCCAGCAGGTCAGTGTCGGCGGACGCCGCCTCACCGTCATCGGCGTCGGTACGAAGTTCAACATGCAGTTCGTCAATGACGACGACATGCGCAAGGAAACCGGCGGCGTCTACATCCCGTTCAGCGTCTACCAGGACATGTTCGGCCGCGCGAACGCGATCTCCTACATGCTGGCCAAGGCCGACGATCCGGAGAAGAGCATCGATGCCGAGGATGAGGCGGCAGGCATCGTGGCGCACGCGCACAACAACATTCACGACGTGCGCGTGGAGAACGTCGGCAAGGAAATCCTCAAAGAGCGCGGCAACATCGTTCGAATTCTGCGCAACTGGCGCATCGTTTTCTTCTCGATCGCCGGCATCTCGCTGCTCATTGGCGGCGTCGGCATCTTCTCGGTGCTGAAGATTTCGATCTCGGAGCGCCTGTTCGAAATCGGACTGCGCAAATCGATCGGAGCGGGCGACGGCGAGATCTTCATGCAGTTCCTGATCGAAGCAGTGACGCTCTCCGTCGTCGGCGCCGCGATCGGCTGCGCGGCCGGCATCGCGGTGGTGAAAGTGATCTCCGGCTTCTTCCCCGCCGGCCTGCCGGTCTCGCTTTTCGGTTTGTCGGTTGCCAGCGGCTTCGCGATTTCGATGGGATTGCTGGCGGGGTTGTATCCGTCGATCACCGCTTCTCGGTTGCAGCCCGTCGAAGCGTTGCGGTCCTAACGGCGTTTCACCACAGAGACACAGAGATCACAGAGGGATTTCTCTGTGTCCTCTGTGTCTCTGTGGTTCAAAGGCTTTTAGCCAATCGATTGAGCGCAGGCCCAGTCAACCGGAATGTGTGCCACTCGTCCATCTTGCGCGCGCCGAGCGATTCGTAGAACGCGATCGACGGCTCGTTCCAATCGAGGACAGCCCAATCCACTCGCCCGCACTTGCGATCGCGCGCGATCTGCGCGAGACGCGCCAGCAACGCCTTGCCGTAGCCGCGCCCTCGATACTCCGGCTTGACGAACAGATCCTCCAGATAGATGCCCGGCTGCGCGAGGAACGTCGAATAGTTGTGAAAGAAGAGCGCGAAGCCGACCGGCGTGCCGTCCTCTTCGCCGATGATCACCTCGGCGAATCGCGGACTGCCGAACAGCGTCGCGTGTAACTGTTCCTCCGTCGCCACCACCAGATGCACCAGCTTCTCGTAGTCGGCCAGCGCGCGGATGAACTGCTGGATCTGCGGGACATCGGCTTCGTTCGCGTCACGGATTTTGAAGGCCATGGTGCGTGCGATGATATCCGCCTCATGCGCAAGTGGATGTTGTTCGGATCGATGGTCGTGGCCTTGATGATTTGCGCCCAATTGGTACGGGCGTCGGGTGTCGGGGGTCGGGAGCCTCAACGCGTTACAGCTGTAGCTTCGCCGCCCGACACCCGACCCCCGACTCCCGCGAAGCGCCATTTCGAAGTCAACGTCACGCCCGAGATGATCCGCCACAGCCGGATCTACGACGTTCTCTACTTCGTCGACGTCGTCTACGGGGTCGCGATCCTGCTGCTCATTCTCAAAACCGGCTGGTCGGCGCGCATGCGCGCGTTCGCCTCGCGTCACGTGCGGTGGCCGTTCGTCGCGGCGATGTTGTACTTCGTCCTGCTTTCGCTGGTCACCGCGATCCTCACGTTCCCGCTCGACCTCTACGGCGGCTTCATCGTTCCGCATCAATTCGATCTGACCAACCAGAGTTTCGCGGCGTGGATGGGCGACTTCGGCAAAGCGCTCGCTGTGAACCTCGTCATCTTCGCGCCGGTCGCGGCGGTGGCGCTGATCCTGATCCGCCGCATTCGCCGCTGGTGGCTCGCGCTCTGGATCGGATCGATTCCGCTGATCATCCTCGGCGTCCTCGCGCAGCCGCTGATCATCGATCCGCTCTTCAACAATTTCCAGCCGTTGCGCGACGCATCGCTGCGGCAGGCACTGGTCGACGAGGCTTCGCGCGCCGGCATCGAGAACAAACGCGTCTACGAAGTCGACAAATCAAAACAGACCAAAGAGATGAACGCGTATGTGACCGGTATCGGTCCGTCGGCGCGCATCGTCATGTGGGACACGCTCCTGGCGAAGCTCGATCGCGACGAAATCCTCGCGGTGATGGGCCACGAGATGGGGCATTACGTCCTCAAGCATCTCTGGAAGGGCATCGCCTTCACGATCGCAATCACCTTCCTCGGCTTCTTCATCGCGCAGCGGTTCTTCGAATGGGGCCTCGCGCATTGGGGCGCCGGTTGGAAGATTAACGATCGCGCCGATCCCGCTGCGATTCCGTGGCTGCTCGCGGTCAGCAGCATCCTGGCGTTTCTGCTCTCGCCCGTTTACTCAGGCTACTCGCGGCACGTCGAGCATCAGGCCGATGTTTTCGGACTCGAACTCACGCACCTGAATGAAGCGATGGCCAGCTCCTTCGTAAAGTTCGCCGAGGATTCGAAGGCGGATCCGAGGCCGCCGCGGTTCATCGAATGGTGGCGCTACTCGCATCCCTCGCTCGGCCGCCGCATCGATTTCGTGCTCGCGTACAAGCCGTGGGAAAAAGGGCAGCCGAATGAGTTGTGGCGGAAGTGATGGCGGCCGATCGTTGTCATCCTGAAGGAGACTTTCCGACACCCGGTCGCGCGCGAAGGCGCGCGCCACAATCCTAGCCCCGCGCTCTGCGCGGGGAAAAAGACGTGGCCGGGTTTCGTGGCCGCGGAGGCGGCCACCACAAAGCGCTCAAGCAGCCGGCGATTTTGTAGCGGCCGCCTCCGCGGCCGTGCATTGTGCCTGCAAACCTAGCCCCGCGCAGAGCGCGGGGCCAGGTTTGTGGCGCGCGCCTTCGCGCACACAAAACCAATAGCGAAATGTTTGAGCCGCTTGTGCCATGCGCGGCCCTTCGGCGCCCGTGGCACGTCGCCGTTTGTGACGACGTGCCTCCGGCGGCTCTCGATGCCGACGAATTATCGGTTCGCCGCCACCGTCTCGTGCGATAGATTCTGCGCGTCGCTGATCATCGTCAGGAAATCGTGGCGGTAGCCTTCGAAGTCGCGGCCGAGGGATTTGTGCGCGAGGGAGCGGACCTCGTCGTAGGTCGCGTCGCCTTTGAATTTCGAATCACGCAGAAGCATGCCGAACTCCGCCACGGCTGACGCGAAGCGGAGATTGTCGGACGCCGCGGCCACGTCCGCATGGCTGTCGTTGACCGTGTACGTCAGCAGCTTCGACGTATCGCCCTCCGGTTCCTTGTAGCGCAGCTTCAGCGTCAGCAACTCCGGCGAAGCGGCGGTAACTTTCGTGGACTGGTACTTCAGCGGATCGACGCTCGCCGTGCCGGTTTCATCGCCCGGCATCACCAGCTCGTAGAGCGCGGTTACTGAATGGCCGGCGCCGATGTCGCCTGCATCCTTCGCGTCGTTGTTGAAGTCTTCCTTGCGCAGCAGGCGGTTCTCGTAACCGATCAGGCGATACGACGCCACCTTCGCCGGATTGAATTCGATCTGCAGCTTCACATCCTTCGCGATCGTGAAAAGTGTCCCGCCCATTTCCGAAACGAGCACCTTGCGCGCCTCGGACAACGTGTCGACGTACGCATAGTTGCCGTTGCCTTTGTCGGCCAGCAGCTCCATCTTCGAGTCTTTGATGTTGCCTGTGCCGAATCCGAGGACCGTGAGGAAGATACGGTCGGCGCGCTTGGATTCGATGAGCTGTTCCAGCTCCCCGTCGCTCGACGCACCGACGTTGAAGTCGCCGTCCGTGGCGAGGATGACGCGATTGTTGCCGCCGTCGATGAAGTTCTGTTTCGCTACTTCGTAGGCGAGCTTGATGCCCGCGCCGCCGGCCGTGGAGCCGCCCGCTTCGAGCGACTGAATCGCGGCCAGGATCGTTCCCTTGTCGGAACCGGGAGTGGAAGGCAGCACGAGTCCCGCGTTGCCGGCGTAGACGACGATGGCCACGCGATCTTTCGGACGCAGCTGGTTCACGAGCAGCTCGAGTCCTTCCTTGACCAGCGGCAGTTTGTCCGGCTCCATCATCGAGCCTGAGACGTCGATGAGGAAGGTGAGATTGTTCGCCGGCAGGTCGGCGGTTTTCATCCGCCGCCCCTGCAATCCGACGAGCAGAACGCGATGACGTTCGTTCCATGGACACGACGCGACTTCGGTCGTGACCGAGAACGGCTGCGCGCCGGACGGATCGGGATAGTCGTAGGTAAAGTAGTTGACCATCTCCTCGATCCGCACGGCGTCGCGCGGCGGGCGTTGTCCATCGCGCAGGAAGCGGCGCACGTTGCTGTACGCGGCGCGATCGACGTCGACGGAGAAGGTGGAAAGCGGATTGTCGGCGACGGATAGGAATTCGTTCTCGACGATCCGGCCGTACTCCTCGGTGTTGAACTGCGCTGCGTCGGCGCTTAGGCGGTCAGTAGCCACTTTCTCCAGAGGCGCGGTGCCAATGACTCCGCCGGCCACGCCGCCTACGACACCTCCCGGGACGCTCGCTGGCAGAGGCGGCGGCGGTGCCGGCACGACGAATTCATTGGGGACGCCTTTCGGCTGTTGCGCAACAGCAGTGCGTCCGCCGGGCGGCGGCATGACCGGCGACGCACCTGACTTCAACTCGCTCTTGCACGAGACCAGCGCAAGCAACGTAAAAAGAACCGCGGACAGGATGAGCACAACGCCATCGAGAGCGGATCGGATCTGACGATTTCTCATGATGTTTCCTCCGTATCGATGGCGTTGGACACCACGTTGCGCAGGATGGAAACCTATCGTCGCCGCGCGTGATGCGCCGGCTTCGGCACCTGCATCGGTTCGCGCACTCCCGGCGCTTTCTGCGGATGCGTCGCCGGATTGATCTCGCCGAAGACGCGCATCTTCAGCGACGGCGCCGAGTACGCGCCGTACGCCAGCTCGCGGTTGATGAACAGCGCGTCGGGCGAGCGATAGACGTTGCCGTCCTCGACGTAGACGAACGAGCCGGTCAGCTTCTCTGCGAGGTAGTCGCGCGCGGCCTGTTCATCCTCGGCCGGGATGGCGACGTTCGCGAGGTGCACGACCTCCGTACCGCCGATGCGCTCGACGACGATCGTGCGGCTGTCGATCACTTTGGAAAAGCGCGCCATCGGAACGGCGGCCATCATGGAATGAGAGAAAACGATGAGAGACACGCAAAGAATGAAACGTTTCATAGCGTTTTGCGTGGTGCTGGAAAGACGGAGAAGCAACCGCGCAGGAAGGCGGTCTCGGTGGGAGGCAGGACGTTAACACACGTGTGCGATACTCTGCAACTGTATGCCGGGGCGGGAGGGGAAGCGCGGTTTGACGCGGCGAACGGGCTCGTTCAAGACGGTCGCCCTCCTGATGCTCATCCCGGTCGGCGGCATCGTCCTCTTCTTCCTCTGGAGTTTTCTCCACAACGCGCTGTCACTGCTCCACCGCCCGGCGCATAGCGAAGCCTCGGTGCTGGGGACGCAGCATCGCGGCGATATCGTGCTGATCCTCGACGATGTCGGCTTCGATCATCAGCCGTTGTCGTCGGCCATGGCCATCGATCCGAATGTGAATTTCGCGGTGCTCCCGAACGGTAGGCGCTCGATCGAGTTCGCGTCGACACTTCACGCCCGAGGATTCGAGCTGCTGTGCCACCTGCCGATGGAGCCGGAAGGTTTCCCGCGCATCTCGCCCGGCGACGGCGCGGTGTTGACGACGATGTCCGACGCGGAAATCGCTACGGCCACGCGCGCGAATATCGAATCGATCCGTTTCGCGCGCGGCGTGAACAATCACATGGGCTCGCGCGCCACCGCCGACCGCCGCGTGATGACCGACGTCCTCGGTGCCCTCCCGAAAGGGATGTACTTCATCGACTCGAAGACCACCGGCAACTCGCTCGCCGGTCCGCTCGCCCGGACGATGCGCGTGAAGACGGCGTCCCGCAATGTGTTTCTCGATGACGTGCAGGAGGTGGATTCCATCCGCCGCCAGCTCGCCGAACTGGCGAACACGGCATCAACGCGCGGAGTGTCCGTCGGCATCGGACACATGTATCCGTCGACGATCCAGGTGCTGACGGAGGACGCGCCGAAGTTGCGGGCGGAGGGATTCCGTTTCGTGCGCGCAAGCGCGGTCGTGCGGTGATGCGCGCGCTACACTCCACCACCCAATGCTGCTTGCTCTTTTTCTGATCGACCTCGCTGCCGGCCTGTATCTTTTTCTTCCGCTGGTCGGACGCCGCAACGCGGGGGTGAAGTTTTACCGGCTGATCCTGATCACGACCGGCGCGCTGGCGCTCGGCGCGCAACTGGCGCACATCCAGCGATTGCGGCCATTTGAGATCGCGGCGGTCGTACTGACGATCATCGTCTATGTCACGCTGCGGTATCCGAAACGCCTCATCTTCCGCATCCCTGCCGCACTCCTCGGCATCGTCTACCTCGCTGCGCCGGTGATCGCGTGGCGTGAGGCGACGCATGCGTCGATGCTCTGGTCGATCGCCGGTGCGTTATCGAGCGTGGCCATCCTCGGCAGCGTCACGCTGGCGATGCTGCTCGGACACTGGTACCTCGTCGTGCGCGGCATGGCCATCGATCCGCTCAAGCGGCTGACCTTCGCCACGCTCGGCGCGACGATCGCGAAAATCGTCGTCGTCACGATCGCGATCGTCGCCGGCGGCGCGTGGTACGAAGTGGCGGTGCGGCAGGGCATCTTCTTCTGGATGCGCGCGGGATGGGGATTAGCCGGACCCCTGCTGCTCTATCCGATGGTGTGGGGGACGGTGAAGATCCGATCGACGATGGCAGCGACGGGGATTCTGTACGTCGATGTTGTCGCGGTCGTGATCGGTGAAGTGCTTGGTGCGTGGTTGAGCGCCATCGTGCATTTGCCGGTTTGAAAGCGTTGAACCACAGAGACACAGAGGAATCTCTCTGTGTCCTCTGTGCCTCAGTGGTGAGAGCCTTCCTCGGCACCCGGAGGCGCAGATCCATACACATGCCGATCGTGAATCACCAGATCGAAGGGTTTCAAAGACGGATTCGCCGGATACCCGCGATGCACGGCCTGGCATTCGTAGCAGACGATCACATCCTTCACGATGCGCCAGACGATGTAATCGAGGATCGTTACGCCGAGGAGTGAGAGGCCGTACGTCCACGGCACGAAGATCGATCCGAGGACGACCAGCGCGATGCCGGTCTTGCGGTTGAAATCCTTCTGAAAGTAGAGCTGGTCGTGTCCGCAGGCGGCGCAGCGATCGATGATCGCATCCGCGTCCGGCGCGACCACGATGTTCGCCGCTCCGCAAAAATCACAAGGGCGCGACGCCTCGCCGGCATCGCGCCCGAGGCGCTGTTCACATTGGGAGCAGAGGAAGTGGACGGATGACAACCTACTCCTTCTTCGCGCGTTCCAGGTACCGGTTTTCGCTCGGGTCGACGATGATCTCTTCGCCTTCGTTGACGAACGGCGGCACGAGCACCGTCACACCGTTCTCGAGTTTGGCCGGCTTGTACGACGCCGAGGCCGTCGCGCCCTTCACCTGCGGCTCCGTCTCGGCGATGCGCACGCGCAGCGTCTTCGGGAGCTCGATGCCGATCGGCTTCTCCTCGTAGAACTGCACCTGCAGTTTCACGCCGGGATTGAGCCAGGAGGCGGAGTCGCCGAGATCCTCTTCCGAGATCTCCACCTGCTCGAAATTCTCCGTGTTCATGAAGTGGTGCGCGTGGCCGTCGGAGTAGAGGTACTCCATCTCGTGCTGATTGATGTAGGCCTGCTGGATTTCGTCCTGCGAGCGGAAGCGGTGCTCGAACTGGTTGCCGGTGCGCATGTTGCGCAGCTTGGCCTGCACCATGGCGCGGAGGTTTCCGGGGGTGTGATGATTGAACTCCATCACTTTGCAAAGATCGCCGTTGAAGACGATGACGATTCCTCGCCGAATGTCGTTGGCCTGCATGAAGTTGTGAATCCTTTCGCTGGTAAACTCCGCGCCCTGATGAAGAAGACAACGAGCCGGACGATTACGATTTTCGTGTGTGTTGCGACGGTCCTCGGCCTGAGCTGCCGTCCCCGTGCCGAACGACAAACTGCCTCCGCTGCGAGTGATATTCCAGTGGGCGTCTACGCCGCGACCAGCGGTTCCGAGGCCGCGTTCGGCCAGGCCACCGTGCAGGGCGAGAAACTCGCCGCCGAGGAGATCAACAACAACGGCGGCGTCCTCGGTCACAAGATCCGGCTCATCATCGAAGACGATCAAGGCAAAGCGGAAGAAGCGGCGTCGGTCGTCACGAAGCTGATCACGCACGACAACGTCATCGCCGTCCTCGGCGAGAACTCGTCGAATCAGTCGCTGGCCGCGGCGCCGATCTGCCAGGCCTCGAAGGTGCCGATGATCTCCGCGTCGTCCACCAATCCCGCCGTTACGAAGAAGGGCGACTACATTTTCCGCGTCTGCTTCACCGATCCGTACCAGGGCAAAGCGCTGGCGATGTTCGTGCGCACGAACCTGCACGCGGCGACGGCAGCGATTCTGCGCGACAACAAGAATGACTATTCGGTCGGACTGGCCGAGGTGTTCCGCAAGGAGTTCACGACCCCCGGCGGAAAGATTCTGGCCGAACAGAGTTACAGCGGCGGCGACAGCGATTTCCGCCCGCAACTCACCGCGATCAAGGGGACGAAGCCGGACGTGCTGTTCATCCCCGGCTTCTACACCGAGGTCGGTCAGATCGCGATCCAGGCCCGCGACCTCGGCATCAACATTCCGATGGTCGGAGGCGACGGTTGGGACTCGCCGACAGTGATCCAGATCGGCGGCAAATCGGTCGATGGATGCTACTTCTCCGATCACTATTTCGTCGGCGCGCCCGATCCGGTGGTGAAGCGCTTCGTGGCGGAGATCAACAAGCGCTCCGGCAAGAATCCCGACGCGAACTCCGCCCTCGGCTACGACGCCGTCTACGTGCTCGCGAACGCGATCAAACGCGCCGGGTCACTCGACCGCAAAGCCATCCGCGACCAGATCGCCGCAACGAAAAATTACCAGGGCGTCTCCGGCGTCATCACCATGGGACCGGATCGCGATCCGATCAAGCCGGTGGCGATGATCAAGATCGACGGCGGCACGACGCATTTCGCGGGGTGGATCCAGCCGTAGGTGTGGCACAGACACTCTTGTCTGTGCTCTTGCAAGTTTGAAGTAGGTGAACCTTTCGTCGGCATCGCGAGCCTCACCACACAGACAAGAGTGTCTGTGCCACATCACATCTCGATCTGCGCGCCGAGCTCGATGATCTGGTTGGTCGGGAGCGAGAAGTACTGCGCGGCGCTGGACGAATTGCGCATCATCGAGGCGAAGAGCTTTTCGCGCCAGAGGGCCATGCCGGGGCGCTTCGTCGCGACGAGAGTCTCGCGGCCGAGGAAGTAGCTGGTGGTCATGGCGTTGATTGAGCCGATCTTCGGCGAAAGGCGCGCGAGATACTCCGGCAGATCGGGATCTTCCATGAATCCGAAGCGGAGGACCAGGCGCGAAACGCCTTGCCCGAGGTCCTTGTATTCGAAGCGTTCCTCATCGGCGAGATGCGGCGCTTCTTCGACGTTCACGCTCAGCAGGATCACGCGTTGGTGCACGACCTTGTTGTGCTTCAGATTGTGCAGCAGCGTGGTCGGGACGCCGTCGGCCTGGCGCGAGAGGAAAATCGCCGTTCCCGGGACGCGGTGAATGCGTCCGCCGGCGAGATCGCGCAGCAAGTCATCGGTCGAGAGCGTCGTTTCCTTCAAGCGTTCGGCGAGGATGTGCCGTCCGCGCGCCCACGTGGTCATCGCGGTGAAGACGAGCGCGCCGATGACCAGCGGAAACCAACCGCCTTCCTCGACTTTGACGATGTTCGCGCCGAAGAAGGCCATGTCGATGATGAGCACGGGGATGGTCAGGCTGAGGATGGCGATGAGCGACCAGTGCCACCGTTCGCGTTCGACGATAGCGAGGAGCGCCGTGGTGATGCCCATCGTCGCCGTAACGGCCACGCCGTACGCGGCGGCGAGCGCGCTCGATCCTTTGAACGCGAGCACGAGTCCGATGGCGGCGATCATCAATAGCCAATTGATCGAGGGGATGTAGATCTGTCCGATTTCGCGCGCCGAGGTGTGGCGGATCTGGATGCGCGGAACGTAGCCGAGCTGCACGGCCTGGCGCGTCAGCGAAAACGCTCCGGATATGACGGCTTGTGACGCGATGACCGCGGCTACTGTCGCCAGAATCACAAGTGGATATTTCGCCCAATCGGGCGCCATGTGGAAGAACGGGTTCGGCACTGCCGCCTTGTCGTGCAGCAGCAGCGCGCCTTGTCCGAAATAGTTGATCAGCAGCGAAGGGAAGACGCATGCGAACCACGCCAGGCGGATCGGCCGCGCGCCGAAATGTCCCATGTCGGCGTAGAGCGCCTCGCCGCCGGTCACCGCCAGAAAGACAGCGCCGAGGACGAGGAAACCGTGCATGCGGTTGACCACGAAAAAGTGCACGGCGTGCGTCGGCAGAATCGCCAGCAACACGCGCGGTGCGGTGATGATCCAACGGATGCCGAGGATAGTGATGGCTGCGAACCAGACCAGCATCACCGGTCCAAAAAACGCTCCGACTTTGGCCGTGCCGGCGCGCTGAACTCCAAACAGAATGATCAGCACGACCACGGTGATGATCTCGACATACGGTCCGAAAACAGGCGTGGCTACCTCCAATCCTTCGATCGCGCTGAGCACGGAGATGGCCGGCGTGATCATGCCGTCGCCGTAGAGCAGCGCCGATCCGAACAGGCCGAGGGCGATGAGGACGGCCCTCCTCGTCGACTGCGACTCACGCGTACGCGCGAGTGACATCAACGCCAGGATGCCGCCCTCGCCGCGGTTGTCGGCACGCATGACGAAGACGAGGTACTTGAGCGAGATGACGATGATCAACGACCAGCAGATCAACGAGAGGATGCCGATGATGTTGTCCGGCGTGGCAGGGACGCCATGCTGCGCGTGGAAGCATTCGCGTAACGCGTAAAGGGGACTGGTGCCGATATCCCCGTACACGACGCCGAGCGCGCTCAGCGAGAGGACGGCCAGGTACCGTCCACTGATCTTCTTGTCCGGAGACGCATCCATCGGGCGCGCGGGAAGGTAACACAGGAGGCAGAAGCCGGCACGGGTGTCGTTGAAACTACACTCGCGACGATAGGAGGACGGCCGCCTTCTGAAGGACCTTCGTGAGAACGTCAGGCGGAACCGTGGAAATGAATTGAGCTTTCCGCGCTCGCCAATCGAGGCTCTTCAATTGATCCGCGAGGACCACGCCGCCGACTTGCAGTCCCGCGGGAAGAAGCACCTCGAAGGGATAGCCTTTGATTTGATTGGTAATGGGAGCAAAGACCGCGAGTCCGGATCTGCCGTTGTAGATCATTGCTGAGAGGACGAGGGCTGGCCGTCTGCCGGCCTGCTCGTGACCGAGCCGAGGATCGAAATTGATCGCGACGAGGTCGCCTTGATCCGGAACCCAATCGTCGCTACCAGACTTCGTCACCAACCGCCGGCCCCGTTTCGATCTCACCGTGTCGATTCTCGGGAGTGATCCGTGCGACCAGCTCCTCGAGCGAAAGTTGTGGCTCGTCGACCGCCACAACGACCAGCTTGCCGCTTCGAACGGAAACCTCTACTGGCGAGTCTTCGTGGAGATTCGATTCTGCTGCGAACGGCTCCGGGATTCGAAGAGCCAGGCTGTTGCCCCATTTCTGAATGCGCGCTCTCATCGACAAAGAATACACCGGTGCCGTTTCAGTGCCGGAAGTGACGTTCGCCCGTGAAGACCATGGCCACGTTTCGTTCGTTCGCTGCGGCGATGACCTCGGCGTCGCGGACGGAGCCGCCGGGTTGGATGATGGCGGTGATGCCGGCGTCGGCGAGGAGGTCGAGGCCGTCGCGGAAGGGGAAGAAGGCGTCGGAGGCGGCGTAGGTGCCGGCGGTCGGGAGGATCGATTTCATGATCGCGACTTTGGCGGCGTCGACGCGGCTCATCTGTCCGGCGCCGATGCCGGCGGTCTGATTGCGATTGGTGAGGACGATAGCGTTCGATTTCACATGAGCGCAGACGATCCAGGCAAATTCGAGGGCGTCCATTTCGTCGACTGTCGGTTGGCGTTCGCTTGCGACCGTCCAGTTTTCGCGTCCGGCGATGCGATCGGAATCCTGCGAGAGGATTCCGCCCGCGGCGCTCCGGTACTCGATTCCGGCAGCCGGTTCCGACGCGACGATCAACCGCAGATTCTTTTTCTTCGACAGCACTTCGCGCGCGTCATCGCTGAACGACTGCGCCACGATCACTTCGAGAAACATCGGCTCGACGATGCGCGCGCAGTCGCCGTCGAAATCGCGATTCACTCCGATGATGCCTCCGAATGCGGAGACAGGGTCGGAGTCGATTGCGGCGCGGAGCGCATCAGCGATTGACTCGCGCCGCGCTACGCCGCACGGATTCGTGTGCTTGATCACCGCGGCGGCGGGCGCGTCGAACGCGTAGACCAGGCGTATCGCGGAATCGAGGTCGAGCAGGTTGTTGTACGACAGCTCCTTCCCGTGGATCTGCTCGAACGGCTTCGCGCCGGACGCGACGTAAAACGCGGCCGATTGCTGCGGGTTTTCGCCGTAGCGGAGGTCCTGGAACTTTGTCAGGTTAAACGTGAGATCGCCGCCGTCGCCGAGGAAGTTGGCGATGGTCGCGTCGTACTTGCTCGTTTTGCGGTAGACTTCGACGGCGCAGCGGCGGCGGAAGGCGTCGCTGATTTCGCCGGACTCGAACTCGCGCAGGAAATCGTCGTACAGCGATGGATCGCAGAGCGGGAGCACCGAGCGATGATTCTTCGCCGCGGCGCGCAGCATCGACGGACCGCCGACGTCGATCTGTTCGATCGCCTCGGCCACCGTCACGCCTGTCTTCGCGATCGTCGCTTCGAAGGGATAGAGGTTGACCACCACCAGGTCGATGGGCGGGATGCCGAGGCGGCCGACGTCGGCGCGGTGGGAGTCGTTGGCCCGGTCGAAGAGGATCGCGCCGAACACGCGCGGCGTCAGCGTCTTCACGCGTCCGCCGAGGATTTCGGGAGCGCCGGACCACTGCGCGATCGACGTCACTTCGATGCCGTTGTCGGCTAGATGTTTCGCGGTTCCGCCGGTGGAGAGGATTTCGACGTCTCTCGCACGCAGCGCGCGCGCGAGCGCGACGATGCCCGTCTTGTCGGAGACGGAGAGGATGGCGCGTTCAATGGACATGGGTTGTGTTCGGCGCGCGAACACTGCCGCCCGCCGTTTTCCAGATGAAGTAGTAGAAGTTCACGTCGTCGGTGATGGCGTGCGAGTAGCAGACCGAGGCCACGCCGAACGCCGTCGAGCGATCGTCGAATGTCGCGCCGTTTCCGCGCCCGTACTCCTCGGCCATCAGCGGCGAGTAGCCGGTCGTCCGGGCGAAGATTTTGTCGAGATACGTGCTCAGCACGAAGTTGCGGTCGAGGCCGTAGAACACCGGCGCGAAGCGCGCCAGCCGCCGTTCGAAGTACCGCTCGAAGTCAGCGCGCTCCTCGGCGTCATCGTCGCCGATGTGGAACGGATTGTTGGCGTCCCCGACCAGATGACTGAGCACGCCGAGCTGCCGCACGACGCCGCTCATCGGCTGATTTGTGCGGATCATCGTCACGATCGCATGCGTCTGCGCCACGATCCGCTCGCGCAGTTTGCGGCGATGAATATCCGTTCCCTCGGTGGCCAGGGCGTCGTCGATGCCGCGCACGTATTCGTCATTGAACTTTTTGATGAGCAGCCGCAGGTCCTCAGGCGCCATCGCGGCGCTCTTCGCGGCGATGCGCTGATCGGCGGCGCGCGTCCAGGCGGCGGAAGGCAACGCGATCGAGAGGAAGAGCAGTGCGACCGCGGCGCGTTTCATCGGCGGACGCGATGGTACAACACGCTTCTTTCACGAATCACATCGAGCTGCTCACCGCATGCGCGGCCTGCCCGAACGTACTCGGCCGGCCGGTGGTCGGCGCGGTCGCAGACGCGCGCGTGATGCTGGTCGGTCAGGCGCCGGGCCCGCATGAAGCCGATTCGCGGCGGCCATTCGCCTACACGGCCGGCCGGCGCCTCTTCAGCTGGATGTCGGACCTCGGCGTTGATGAAGCGACGTTCCGCGAGCGCGTCCACATCTCCGCGGTGATCCGCTGCTTTCCCGGCAAGGATGCGAAGAGCGGCGGCGATCGCGTTCCTGATGACGAGGAGATCGCGCGATGCGGCGCGCATCTCGATCGCGAGATCACGATTCTGAAACCCAAGCTCGTGATCGCAGTGGGGACACTGGCGTCGCAACAGCTGATCGGAATCGCGCAGTTGAAGGATGCCGTCGGCCGCATGCATCGCGCGAAGCGGGCAGGCCGCACGTTCGACGTGATCGTGCTCCCGCATCCGTCAGGACGGTCGACGTGGTTGAACAAACGTGAGAATGCGACGTTGATGCGAGAGTCGCTGCGGTTGATTGGCGCGCATCCTGCGTTCGCGGCGACGTTTGCGAAGTGAGTTTTTCACGCGGAGACGCGGGGACGCGGAGAGAAGCGAGGACGTTCTCCGCGCCTCCGCGTCTCCGCGTGAACCCGGTCCCCGTCACGCATCGAGCAGCGCCTTCCACCCAGCAACATCCGCTGGCATCGCCGGCGACTGCATTGCCGGCGCACCCGCCAGTTCGAGCAGCTCACGCGGTTTCACGTTGCCGGACTTGCCGCGCAGCAGCCCGCGCACGTAGGCCTGCGCCGCAACTTCGCCGCGGCGTTCGAGGACGTGTTCGAAGTAGAGCCACTTCTCATCCCAGCAGACGATGCGCGAGCGGATGGTGAAGCGCTCGAACGGCAGCAGTGACTTCTTGTAGCGGATGAACGTGGCGCCGACCATCGGCCGCCATCCGCGTTTCAGCACCGGCCGCAGCATGCGCATGCGCGCCAGGATTTCGACGCGGCCGATGTCCATCATGCTCAGGTACCGGCCGCTGTTCATGTGCATGTTCAGGTCGAGATCGTTCGGCCAGACGCGCATGGTGATGACGCAGTCGTCGAGGACGCCGAGCCGGCGGCGAAAACGACTCTTGAAGATGGCGAACAGGAAGCGGAAGAGAACGACCACGGAGAAGTAGATTAGTGGATTAGTAGATCAGTAGATCAGGAAAGCGACGCCGTCTTGCTTCCTGATCGACTAATCTACTAATCCACTAATCTACTAATCGACTAGTTCAAATCGAACAGCAGCGCTTCACCATCTCCCGCGATCGTGACCTGCGATTCCTTCTCGATCGCCGCACCGTCGCCTGCGCGCAACTCTTCGCCGTTCAGCGTGACCGCGCCGCGTGCGACCTGGAGCCAGCCGTAGCGGTTGGGACGAAAGTCGAAGGTCACGCTGCCGTCGCGCAATGTCGTCGTGTAGAGGTCGACGTCCTGATGAATCGTCAGCGATCCATCGCGGCCATCGTGCGACGCGACGAGGCGGAGGCGATTCTCCCGTTCGGACGCAGGAAACGCCTTCTGTTCGTACGACGGCGTGATCCCGTGGCGTTCCGGCAGAATCCAGATCTGGAGAAAATGCACCGGCATGGCCGACGCGTTTTTCTCGCTGTGCATCACGCCGGTGCCCGCGCTCATCCGCTGCACCTCGCCGGGACGGATCGCCGAGCCGGTGCCCATCGAGTCGCCGTGTCCGAGCTCGCCTTCGAGCACGTACGAGATGATCTCCATGTCGCGATGTCCGTGCGTGCCGAAGCCGCGCCCCGCTTCCACGCGATCCTCATTGATCACGCGCAGCGAACGGAATCCCATGAAATCGGGATCGTGGTAATCGGCAAACGAAAAGGTGTGGTACGTGTCGAGCCAGCCGTGGTCGAAATGGCCCCGCTCTTCTGCCCTGCGCACTCGGATCATGAAACGCCTCCTGCCTTCGAAAACAGAATCGTATTCCGTGCTACAAACGTACCGATGCTCGACGATGCGCCGCGGCGGAAGATGAACGAACGCAGTGGGCGGCACGTGTGCGTGCGATGCCTGGCCGAAGTGGAGTCGGAGGAGTTTTTCCGCAACGACCATCTGTGCGACAAGTGCGCGGCCGATGGCGACTATCCGCTGGCATCGACGCCGGAACCGAAGCGGAAGAAGAATGCCAGATAGAAGTCCGCGCGACAGCACCTCGTCGCCACTTCGGGGGCCGAGCCTTGGGCAACCAACGCTGCCGGCCGTGCCGGCTAGGGTTGCCGTCATCCACGACTGGCTGACCGGGATGCGCGGCGGCGAGCACGTGCTCGAAGCGATCCTCGATCTCGTTCCGCACGCCGAGCTTTTCACACTGTTTCATTTCCCCGGCAGCGTTTCGAAGGCGATCGAGTCGCACGCGATTCACACGTCGCGGCTGCAGTCGCTGGCGACGCGCGTCCGCGACTACCGCACGCTCCTGCCGCTCTTTCCGCGCGCGGTGCGGCAGTGGGATTTGAGCCGATTCGATCTCATCATCAGCTCCAGCCACGCGGTGGCGAAAGGCGTCGATGCGCGCGGGAAGCCGCATCTCTGCTACTGCCACACGCCGATGCGCTACATCTGGGACCGATTCGACGATTACTTTCCGCGTGGACCCAAACGGATTCTCGCGAAGCCGGTGGCCGCGCGATTGCGGCGTTGGGATGTGGCCGCGTCCAGGTCGGTCACGCGTTTCGTGGCGAATTCGAACTTCGTGCGCGATCGCATTCGCACCTACTACGACCGCGACGCAACCGTGGTCCACCCATTCGTCGACGAGGCGTTCCTGCAGGCGCCTCTAAACCGGCATCGCGATGATTTCCACGTCGTCGTTTCGGCGCTCGTCCCCTACAAGCATATCGAGCTGGCCATCGACGCCGCTGCCGATCGCAGGCTCGTCGTCATCGGCGGCGGGCCGCTTCTCGAGTCGCTTCGCGCCCGCGGCGGACCCAACGTTCAGTTCCTCGGCCACGTATCGAGGGACGTGATCATCGATCACCTCGGCCGCGCCCAAAGCCTGATCCTTCCCGGCGTCGAAGACTTCGGCATCACGCCATTGGAGGCCATGGCGCTCGGCACTCCGGTCGTGGCCCTAGGCACCGGCGGCGTTCGCGACTCCGTCGTGCCCGGTACGACGGGGATTTTTTTCGAGGACGCGGCGGTACACTCGCTCCGCGGGGCGTTGGATGCCGCCGAGCGCCACGTTTGGGACCGCGCAGCGATTCGTGCCCACGCGGCGCAATTCTCGCGGGAACGGTTTCATCGCGAGATGCGCGCCGAGATTCAGAAGGTCGCAGGAATGGAATTGGGAGTCGGGAGCCGGGGGTCGGAGAAGCCTGGGGATGTTGTCTCCGACACCCGACACCCGACACCCGACACCCGCGGGTCAACGTGATCGAGAAAAAACACCGGGCGCTGTCATCGATCTACCTGATCAACGATGCCGTGGCATCGAATCTGGCGATGCTCTGCGCGTGGTTCCTGCGCTTCAGCGTGAAGATCATCCCGGTCACGAAGGGGCAGCAGGAGGTGGAGACGTATCTCCAATTGCTGCCGATCGTGACGATCGTTTTCCCGCTCGCGTTCGCGGTGCAGGGCCTCTACCGCATCCGCCCCACGCGCTCGAAAACGGAGGAGTGGCTGTCGGTCGCCATTGGCTCGATCGTGGCCACGGTCGTTTTTTCCGGCGTGCTGTTGTGGATCCGGCCCGGACGCCGCGACGTTCTCTATTCGCGCGCCACGCTCGGCATCTTTCTTCTCTGCGCAATCGTCTTCGTCATCCTCGGGCGCGCCATCGTTCGTGCGGTGGTGGAGCGCGGACACCGCGGCGGCAAGCGGCTCGACCGCGTCCTCATCGCCGGCAGCGGCGAGCTTGCGCGCGCCGTCGTCGAGCGAGTGAACGGCCATCGCGAGCTCGGCTTCCTGATCGTTGGCTATCTGAAAAATGGCGAGGCATCGAAACTCGACGGACTTGAATGCCTCGGCACGATCGATCAGGCGGAGCAGGTCATCGCTGAGCAGAACATCGATCACGTTTTCGTCGCGCTGCCGCATGCGTCATCCGAGGCGATGATGGCGTTGCTCGACCGGTTGGTGCGCAGCGTGGTGGCGATTCATGTCGTTCCCGATCTCTTGCAGTTCATGGTGCTTCGCTCGCGCGTCGAAGACCTCGACGGGCTGCCGACCATCAACCTCTCCGAAACGCCGCTGGAAGGGTGGAGCCGTTTCCTGAAACGCGGCTTCGATCTCATCGTCGCCACCGCCGCGTTGATCGTCTTCTCGCCGGTGATGGTCGTCGTCGCCATCGCCATCAAGCTCGGCGACCGCGGTCCGATTTTCTATCGCCAGGAACGGATGGGACTCGATGGCAAGCCATTCGAGATCGTGAAGTTCCGCTCGATGCGCGTCGGAGCCGAAAAGGACACCGGCGCAAAGTGGGCGGAGAAGAATGACCCGCGCCGCACCCGCGTCGGCCGCTTCATCCGCGAGACGTCACTCGACGAGCTCCCGCAACTTTTCAACGTTCTGCTCGGCGACATGAGCGTGGTCGGCCCCCGGCCCGAGCGCCCGCAATTCGTCGAGCAGTTCCGCGCCGAGTTCCCGCACTACATGCTCCGCCACAAAGTCCGCGCGGGCATCACCGGTTGGGCGCAAGTGCACGGCTGGCGCGGCAACACATCGATGCGCATGCGCATCGAGCACGACCTCTACTACATCGAGAACTGGTCGCTGATGCTCGACCTGAAGATCCTCTTCATGACGCTGATTCACGGGCTCAGGCACGAGAACGCGTACTAGTGGATTAGTCGATTAGTCGATTAGTCGATTAGTGGATTCGGGCTCGTAGGCTAGGATGTCCGCCGCCCGATCGGCGAAAATCTAATCTACTAATCCACTGATCGACTAATCCACTAACACCATGGGCAAGAACTCAGAAACTCTCTTTCAACGCGCGCAGGAAACCATCCCGGGCGGCGTCAACTCTCCCGTTCGTGCATTCAAAGGCGTCGGCGGTACGCCGCTCTTCGTCGACATGGCGCAGGGCTCGCGCATCTTCGACGCCGACAACCTCCAGTACATCGACTGCGTCGGCTCCTGGGGGCCGATGATCCTCGGCCACGGCCATCGCTACGTGGTCGAGGCGGTAAAAAAGGCCGCCACACGCGGCTTCTCGTACGGCGCGCCGACGCTCGGCGAAATCGAGCTGGCCGAGATGATCGTGCAGGCGCTTCCGTCGATCGAGATGGTGCGCCTCGTCAACTCCGGCACCGAGGCCACGATGAGCGCGCTGCGGCTCGCGCGTGCTGCGACGGGGCGAAAGAAGATCATCAAGTTCGACGGCGGCTACCACGGCCACGTCGATTCGCTGCTCGTCAAAGCCGGCAGCGGCGGCGCGACGTTCAACGTCCCCGACTCCGCCGGCGTGCCGAAGGAAGTGACCGAGCTGACCATCAGCGTCGCCTTCAACGATCTCGACGCCGTCCGCACCGTCATCGACAAAGAGGTGGCGGCGGTGATCGTCGAACCGGTCGCAGGAAACATGGGCTGCGTTCCGCCCTCGGACGGTTTCCTCCAGGGCCTTCGCGATCTCTGCACGGAAAACGGCGCATTGCTGATCTTCGATGAGGTGATGACCGGATTTCGCGTCGCGTACGGCGGCGCGCAATCGATCTTCGACATCAAGCCCGACATCACAACCCTCGGCAAAATCATCGGCGGCGGCATGCCCATTGGCGCATACGGCGCGAGCAAAGAGTTGATGCAACTGGTCTCGCCCCTCGGGCCGATGTACCAGGCCGGAACGCTCTCCGGCAATCCCGTAGCCGTCGCCGCCGGCAAGGCGACGTTGGGCGTTTTGAAAAACTCGTCGATCTACGCCGACCTCGAAGAACGCTCCGGCGAGTTCGAAACCGGCGTCGTGAAAGCCGCCGAGAAACACGGCGTCCCGCTGACGGTGAATCGCGCCGGTTCGATGTGGACGATCTTCTTCACCGAGGGGCCGGTCACCGACTACGAATCGGCGAACCGCAGCAACCGCGACAAGTTCGCCCGCTTCTTCCACCTCATGCTCGGCGAGGGCGTCTACCTCCCGCCATCGCAACTGGAAGCCGCGTTCTTTTCGGCAGCACACGCGAAGAAGGACATCCTTCAATTGATCGAACGCGCCGATCGTGTGTTGAAGAAGATCGCCTGGGAGTTTGAGAAGTAAAAGCTTCTGACCACAGAGACACAGAGGTCACGGAGAACTCTCTGTGCTCTCTGCGTCTCTGTGGTGATTAAGCCTTTGACACGCCAACCCGCGGTACTAGCCAACTACGTCCATTCATCGAGACCGCTTCCGCATCAAATCCGAACAACTCGCGCACGACTTCTGGCTGCATCACCTCCGCCGGCGCCGCATCGCGCGCGAGAACGCCGCGCTGCATGACCAGCATGCGGTCGCTGTACGCGGCGGCCCAATTCAGATCGTGCGTGGCGTAGAGGACGGTGACGCCGGTGCGGTCGACGATGTCGCCCAGGAGCGCGGAGAACTGCTGGACGTGGGAGATGTCGAGCGACGCGAGCGGCTCGTCGAGCAGGATCAGGCGCGGACGCGCGGCCAGGACGCGCGCCAGGAAGATGCGCTTGCGTTCGCCGCCGCTCATCTCGTCGAGATAGCGATCGCCCAGGTGTGAAGCGTCGCAAAGGTCGAGCGCGTGTTCGGCTTCCGCGTAGTCGGAATCGCGTTCCCAGGCGAAGCGGCCGAGGAATGGGGCGCGGCCGGAGACGACGACGTCGATGGCGCGCATGGAGAACGCAGGATCGGGATCCTGCGGCAAGTACGCGACCTGTTTCGCATACTCCTTCGCCGGCCAATCGCGGAGGCGCTTGCCGTCGAAGGCGATCTCGCCGGCGTGAGGCGTGAGCACGCGCGCGATGAGTTTCAGCAGCGTCGATTTGCCGGAGCCATTCGGACCGGTGAGTGCGATGAGCTGCGTCGCGTCGAAGGACACGGTGATGCGGCCGACTGCTTGCGAACCTTCGTATGCGAACGACACATCGCGCAGATCGAGCATCAGCGATTCCTCCGCAACAGTGAGAGGAAAAACGGTACGCCTAGGACTGCCGTGAACGCGCCGATGGGCAGCTCAGATGACGTCACCACGATGCGCGAGAGCAGATCGGCGAGCACGACCAGGATGCCGCCGCCGAGGGCGCAGAGCGGGAGGAGAAAGCGGAAGTCGCGCCGCCACATCATCCGGATCAGATGCGGCACGAGCAGGCCGACGAAGCCGATGATGCCGCTAACCGACACCGCCGCGCCGGTGACGATGGACGCCGTGATGAACCCGATCAGTTTCACGCGCTCGACGTTGACGCCGCGCGATTTTGCATCGTCTTCGCCGAACGAGAGCATGCGCAGGTCATTGCCGATCGAGGCGAGCGTCGCGGTCGCGATGACGAGGAGGATTGTGAGAAGTACGACATCACTCCACGTCGCGCCGAAGAGCGTTCCCATCATCCACCGCAACGCCGCGGTCAGATCGCTCTGCCGCGAAATGCCGAACGAAATCAGGATGACCGCCGAAAAAAACGCGTTGAGCACGAGCCCGGAGAGCAGCAGCCGCGTCGGATCGGTGTACTCGCGCCGCCGCGCCAGCAGGAACACCGCGCCAGTCGCACCGCACGCGCCGGCGAACGCGATGGCCGGCACGACACCCGGCAATCTCGCCAACCCCGCCGCCGTGGCAATCGAAGCGCCGCATGCAGCGCCGCCCGAGACGCCGAGGATGAACGGATCGGCGAGCGGATTGCGCAGCAGCGTCTGGAAAGTGACGCCGGCCACCGCCAGCGTCGCGCCGACCAGCGCCGCAAGCAGCGCGCGTGGTAGCCGGATCCCGATCAGAATCGCTCGTGCCGTGACGTCTCCCGACATCGCCGCGCGCCAGGAGACGTTCGTCGCGCCTGCTGACGATGCCAGCAACAGTGCGATCGCCAACAGCAGCGCAAGCAGCGCGACCCCGCCGATCAATCGTTTTTGTCTGGTTGCCGCGGACATGTTGCGCAGTGTAGCGTCCGCCCTTCAAGCATCTTGACGCTCGACCTAGTGGGCATCATGATGCCTCCATGCGAACGACCCTTACGCTTGATGACGATCTTCTCAAGGAACTTCAGGAGGCGGCGCGAAACAGCGGAAAGTCTCTGAAGGAAGTCGTGAACGAGACGCTGCGTCATGGTCTTTCTACAGGAGCGTCTCCGTCGCGGCGCGTGCCACGTTTTCGAGTGCATCCTCAGCCATGCGGATTCCGCGCTGGCATTGATGTGACAAAGTTGAATCAGCTCGTCGACGAGCTCGAGATAGACCGTGCGGGGTCTCTCGTCATTCGAGGCAAGCGATGATCATTCCTGATATCAACCTCCTCGTTTACTCATACAACTCGGACGCACCCGATCACCGGAAAGCGCGAGCTTGGTGGGAGAGCACACTTTCCGCAGTCCAGCCCGTTGCGTTGCCTTGGGTGGTCCTTCTCGGTTTTCTAAGGATCATGACCAGCCGACGCATTCTGGATGCTCCGCTCACCATGGAGCAGGCAGTCCTCCATGTTCGATCCTGGCTGGAACAGCCGCAGACCCGAATCATCCACCCAGGACCTCGGCATCTCAATCTCATCGAGGATCTAGCACAACGCGTCCGCGTTACAGGAGAGCTGACCACGGATCTTCACCTGGCAGCTCTTGCGATCGAACATCAAGCTGAGCTTCATTCGAACGACGATGACTTTCGACGGTTCCCCGGACTTCGCTGGAGCAATCCACTCCGCTAACTCGCCGAACCCGGTAAACGTCGCCGCTTCCCACCTCGTCCAAGCATCATGAAACTTGCGACGAAACTCCTTGCCGGGCTGGTCGCTTTCGCGATGCTGGCCGGCGCAACCTCCGACAACAAACTCAACGATCGTCAGCGTGCGCTGCATGTACTCAACCGGCTGGCGTTCGGGCCGCGGCCGGGTGACGTCGACGCCGTGATGAAGGACGGCGTCGGCACCTGGATCGAGCAGCAACTGCATCCCGAGGCCATTCCTGATCGCACGGTCGAGGCGAGGATCGCGAGTCTGCCGACGATGACGATGTCGAATGCGCAGATCGTCAAGACCTACTACGAGCCGGTGTTGATGGCGCGCAAGAATGCGAATGCCGAGGCCAAGGACGGTGAGGTCGACAAGAAAGAGGCGCGGCGCGAATACATGCGCGATGTCCCATTCGACAAACGCCCGCAGAACGTCATGAACGATCTGCTCACCGAACGCATCGTTCGCGCCGCGGAGTCCGACCGGCAGCTCAACGAAGTCATGGTCGACTTCTGGATGAATCACTTCAACGTCTTCGCCGGCAAAGGCATCGATCGTTTTCTGTTGACCAGCTACGAACGCGACGTCATTCGTCCGCACATCTGGGGCCGCTTCGAGGACCTGCTGATGGCGACCGCGAAGTCGCCGGCGATGCTTTTCTATCTCGACAACGCGCGCTCCGTGGCCGCGCCGGAAAACCGCCCCATGCTCGCGCAGCGTTTCGGACGTCGCGCGATGGAGATGAATCCACAGTTGAAGAATCGCCAGGGCGGTCTCAACGAGAATTACGCCCGCGAGATCATGGAGTTGCACACCCTCGGCGTCGACGGCGGCTACACGCAGAAGGACGTCACCGAGCTGGCGCGCGTGCTGACCGGCTGGACGATCACGAACGAGCGCGACGGCGGCCAGGGTGCCGCATTCATCTTCCGCCCGATGCTTCACGACTCCGGCTCCAAGACCGTCCTCGGCATCCGCTTTCCGGCCGGCGGCGGCATCGCCGAGGGCGAGCGGATGATTCACGTCCTCGCGCACCATCCCTCCACCGCGCAACACATCGCGCTCCAGCTCTGCCAGCGCCTCGTTGCCGACGATCCGCCGCCGGCGCTCGTCGATCGCGTGGCCGCGAAGTTCCTCGCGACCGACGGAGATCTCCGCGAAACGCTGCGTACCGTCATCAGCAGTCCGGAGTTCTGGGATCCGAAGTCGTATCGCGCGAAGGTGAAGTCGCCGTTCGAGTACGCGATTTCCGCCGTGCGCGCGGTCAACGCGCAGGTCACGGACGCGACGCCGATCGCTAGGGCGTTGCAGCAGATCGGCGAGCCTCTCTACGGCGCGCAGCCGCCAACCGGTTACAGCGACAAGGCGGACGTCTGGATCAACACCGGCGCGCTCATGAATCGTCTGAACTTCGCGCTCTCGCTGGCCTCGAACAAACTGCCCGGCGTCCACGGCGACGTGGTCGCGCTGATTCCGGCGAAGGAAGCGGCCGACGCGTCGCACTCCGTCGAGGCGCTGGCGCAGGCGCTGACCGGTGGCAATCTCACCCAGGAGACTCGGGCCACCATCAAATCGCGGATCGTTGAGCGCAAAGCGCCAACCGAAGATCCGTGGGACAACACGCAACTGCCGACCGTGGCCGGGCTGATCCTCGGCTCGCCGGAGTTCCAGCGGCAGTAGGGAAACCACATGATCGATAGACGCTTCTTCCTCAAATCCTCCGGTCTCGCCCTCGTCGGCGGGACTCTCCTTCCGAATGTTTTCGTCAGGATGGCGAATGCCGCGACGACGAAGGGCAACAAAACGCTCGTGGCGATTTTTCAGCGCGGCGCGGTCGACGGTCTGAACATGATCGTGCCGTACGGCGAGCAGGCCTACTACGCCGCGCGGCCGACCATCGCCGTGCCACGTCCCGGCGCAGAGGGTGGCGCGATCGATCTCGACGGCTTCTTCGGATTGCATCCATCGCTCGCGTCGCTGTCGCCGTACTTCAAGGATCACAGCCTGGCCATGATTCACGCGGTCGGTTCGCCGGACACGACGCGCTCGCACTTCGATGCGCAGGACTTCATGGAGTCGGGCACGCCCGGCGTGAAATCGACCGAGGATGGATTCCTGGCGCGCGCCGTCGGCACGAAGAAAGAGTCTGCCGTCTCGCCGCTGCGCGCGGTCGCGCTCTCGCCGGCCATGCCGCGAATTCTTTCCGGCGGCGCGGGGGCGGTCGCGATGACGAACATCAGCCAGTTCGGCATCCGCGGCGGCGCGAACGTCAGCGGCGGGTTCGAATCGATGTACGCCGAGGCCGTGGCGGGAACGCTCGGCGGCACGGCGAAGGAGTCGTTCGAGGCGGCGCGAATTCTAAAAAGCGCCGATCGGCAGAAGTTGCAGCCGGAGAACGGAGCCGTCTATCCGAACGGTCCGCTCGGCAATTCATTGCGGCAGATCGCGCAGCTGATCAAGTCGAATGTCGGACTGGAAGTCGCATTCGCCGACGTCAGCGGCTGGGACACGCACGCCGGTGAAGGCGGCGCGCAGGGCCAGCTCGCCAACAATCTCCGCAATTTCTCCGATGCCATCGCCGCCTTCGCCCGCGACCTCGGCTCGCGCATGGGCGACGTGGTACTCGTGACGATGTCCGAGTTCGGCCGCACGGTCCACGAGAACGGCAACCGCGGCACCGACCACGGCCACGCGAATGTCATGCTCCTGTTGGGCGGCGGCGTAAAAGGCGGCAAGGTCCACGGCAAGTGGCCGGGACTAGGATCGCAGCAGCTCTACGAAAACCGCGACCTGGCCATCACCACCGATTTTCGCGACATCTTCGCCGAACTGCTGACGAAACAACTCGCGGTGCCGTCGTTGAAGAGTGTGTTTCCGAACTACGAACCGAAGCTGCGCGGAGTGATGCTGTCATCCTGAGCCGCCGAAGGCGTGGAGCGCGAAGCGCGGAACGCCGTAGGACGGTCGAAGGACCCCCTTCCTGTTAACCCGGGTGGGGCGGGGGCGTACGTTTACCGCCGCCCTTCCGGGATACCAACGAGGGGGTCCTTCGACCGTCCTCCGCTGCTACGTGCTTCGCACTACGCGGCTTCGGCGGCTCAGGATGACAGACACACACCCTGTCACTTCACCAGCTTCACATCCCCGAACGGCGCGATCTGATCCTTGATCTGTTTGTAATCGCCGACGACCACGATCGCGCTGCGGTAGGTGTCGAAGTACTTCGCGGCTGATTGCTGCACCTCGGCCGGCGTCAGAGCGGCAACCTTGTCGCGGAACGTCTGCAGGAAATCGCGCGACAGCTCGTCGATGTAGATCGTGCTGATGCGGTTGGCCAGACTGGATTGCGACTCCAGCTCCAGCTCCATTCCGCCGATGCTGTAGGTCTTGGCCGATTGCAGCTCCTCGGTCGTCACCGGTTCGACGCGCATGCGATCGAGCTCGTAGAGCATTTCGAGGATCGTCGGCCCCGTGACCTCGTTGCGCACCGAGGCGCCGGCGGTGAAGGCGCCGGCAGCGCGGCGAAGATCGGCGGAGCTGAACGGCGAATACGTGTAGCCCTTCGACTCGCGGATGTTGCGCGTCAGGCGCGAGTAAAACGCACCGCCGTAAATCATGTTCGTCGTGCGCAGCGGTATGTAGTCCGCCGAACGCCGCGGCGGCGCGGGCGCGCCAATCAGAATCGTCGACTGCACCGAGCCGGGACGATCGATCACGTAGATCTGCCGTTTTTCGCGAACGGGAAGGACCAGCTTCGGCGCCGGCGGCAATGCGGCACGCTTCCACGATCCGAATGCTTTCGCCACCTCGGCGTGCATCGTGGCAACGTCGAAGTCGCCCACGATCACCAGCACCGCATTGTTCGGACCGTAGTAGGTCGCCGCGAACGTCTTCAGCGAATCGCGTGTCACGCTCTTGATCGCCGCCGCATCGGGAACAGTGAATCCGTACGGATGGCTGCCGAAGAGCGCTTTGTCGAGCTCCTCCTGCGCCAGGAAGTCGGGCGACGAGCGCTCCTCCTCGATCTCCTGCGCGAAGTTCGTCTTGGCCAGCGCGACCTCGGAATTTGGATACGCGGGATGCCGCGCGACGTCGCTGACGATGTCGAGAAGTTTCGGTGAGAAGTCGGAGAGCGATGATGCGGACAGAGTCGTGGCGTCGTTGTCGACGCCGACGGCGAGCGCGCCGCCGATCGAGCGCAGCTCCTGCTTGATCTGCAAACTCGTGCGCGTGGCCGTGCCTTCATTCGCAACGCGTCCGGCCAGCTGCGCAACGCCGGGCTGCGTTTTGTACGCCGTGCCGCGTCCCGCCAGCAGCGACAACGCGACGGTGATTTTCGGCACGTTGTGCAGAGGCGCCAGCACGACGGCTAATCCGTTGTCGAGCTTCGATTCGGAAATCGCAGGCCAGTTGATCGGCCGCGGCGGCGCGGGTGGGGGAGGGGTGGATTGCGCGAAGACGTTCGTCGCCAGCGCGAGCATCGCGACTGCGATGAAGCTTGTGTGGCACAGACACTCTTGTCTGTGCTGCGGATGCTCGCGATGCCCGAGAAACTTCAGCCACTTCATCTTGCCAAAGCACAGACAAGAGTGTCTGTGCCACACCTGCCTGCTCATTTCGCCTCCTTCGCCGCCGGGACGCGGTCGATTGCTGTTCGATTCGACGGCGCCAAATACTTCTGCGCGGCCGATTGAATCTGCGCGGCGGTCACCGCGTCGAACAGCGGCAGCACCTTGTTGATCTGCGTCGGGTCATCACGAAACAAAGCGAACGACGCCAGCAGGTTCGCCTTGCCGCCGGTCGTTTCCAGGCTGTCGTAGAAATTCGAGCGGAAACGGACTTTCGCATCAGCGACTTCGCGCGCAGTAGGTCCGTGCTGCTGCAGGTCGGCCACGATCGCATCGACTTCGTGCAGGATCTCCTCGGCCGAATGTCCCGGCTTGTACGTCGTGCGCGACACCATCAGCATCGGCCCGTCGTAATCGAACTCGTTGCCGAGCTCGTAGTTGATGCCGCCGCCCCAATCGATCGAGGTCTGCTTCTCCTTCACCAGGCGCTGATAAAAACGCGAACTGTCATCGCCCTGCAGGATGAAATCGAGCAGCACCGCCGGCGCGTAGTCGGGCGACTGCTGGTCGGGGAGGTGATAGCCGATGGCCAACGCCGGCAGATTTGCGAGCTTGTCGGTCTGATTGACGCGCTTCTCTTTCGTCTGCGCAGGCTCGCTGACGTCGGGACGCTTCGGAATGGACTGCTGCGGAATCGAGGCGAAGTACTTGTCGACGAGCTTGCGCGCCGCGGCCGGATCGACGTCGCCGACGATGGTCAGCACCGCATTGTTCGGCGCGTAGTACGTCTTGAAAAACGTGCGAACGTCGTCGATCTTCGCGGCCTCGATGTCGTGCAGATCACCGTAAAAGTTGTGCGCATTGAACCAGTTCTGATTCGCGTTCTGCCAGAGGTCGAGCCACTCGAACGCGCCGTACGGTTGATTGAGAACGTTCGCGCGAACTTCCTCCGAAACGACGTTCTGCTGGTTCTTCAGATTCTCCGCGCTGACGTCGAGCGACCGCATGCGGTCCGCCTCCAGCCACAGCGCGGTTTCCAGCCCCTCGGCCGGCAGCGTCTCGTAGTAGTTCGTGTAGTCGAGCCGCGTCGAGCCGTTCAGATTGCCGCCATTCGCTTCCACGATCTTGGCGTGCTCGAATTTCTTCACATGCTCCGAGCCCTGAAACATCATGTGCTCGAAGAGATGCGCGAAGCCGGTCTGCCCCTTCGGCTCAACGCGGAATCCGATGCCGTAGTAAACCGCCACGGTCACCGTCGGCGCCACATGCGCCTCGGAGATGACGACTTTCAATCCGTTCGGGAGCTTGTCGTAGATGACCGGAACGTTCACCGCCGCATGCGCGTGGACGGCGGCGAGAAGCGAAACCGCCAGCCAGAGTCGGACGTTTTTCATGCGCGGAATCGTACATGGGCGGCCGCGCGGCAAGCGTGAACTTTGTGGCACAGACACTCTTGTCTGTGCCGCATCGTTACTCGTCAAGCGCTCCATCCGGAAGCGCCACACGCGCGCCCTGAATCGCGGCCACAATGCGCGGCACATGCACGTGGCACGTCTCGACGATCACGGTCACTTTCCGCGGCGGAGTTCCGGCTACCGCGGTTCCTGCGACGAAGACGCCGGGCACGTTCGTCTCCATCGTCTCCGGATCGTAAACAGGTTGACGATCGTCGCCGCGCAGCTCCACGCCGAGCTGGTCGAAGAGCGTCGAATCCTGTCGATAGCCGGTCAGCAGAAGAACGAAATCTGCGTCAATTTCGAACGGAGGATCGTCATCGACGGATCCCATGAGAACGGTCCCATTGCGGATTTCCAGAGGCACCGTGCGCGGGAGATAACGGATGCGATTGTCGCGAATCAGCGCGCGTACTTCCGGCAGCAGCCAGAACTTCACAACCTTCGGATCGAAGTCGTCGCGGCGATAGCTGAGCGTCACGTCCGCCCCGGCGCGCTGGCATCGCACCGCGGCTTCGACGGACGAATTGCGCCCGCCGACGATCAGCAGCTTTTTCTGAAAGTATGTATGTGGATCGTGGAAGTAGTGGCTGACGTGCGGCAGCTCCTCGCCCGGAATGTCGAGCATGCGCGGCGCATGAAACGCGCCGATGGCGATGATGACCTGTTCGACCCGATAGCGATGCTCGCCGTCGATTGCCTGCGTCACCAGCTCGAATCCACCGCGCGCGCGCGACGCCGTTACGACGCGCTCGTACGACCGGATCTCCAATCCAAACTGCATCACGATCGCGCGCAGGTAGGCGAGGTACTCCTCGCGCGTGATCTTCTGCTGCGTCGCCGTCTGGATCGGCACGCCCGCCAGCCCGAGCCGGTCCGAGCTCGAATGAAAGAGCATCTCGATCGGATACCAGGCGATGGTCGTCCCGATCTGCCCCGCATCGAACTGGATGTAGTCGATCCCGAACTGCTTGAACGCGACGGCGAGCTCGAGGCCGATGGGGCCCGCGCCGATGATGGCGACCTGGTGGGTGCGCATGCGCGGCGAGTGTACCTGTCATCCTGAGCCGCCGGAGGCGTCGTAGCCGAAGGCGGAGCGCCGTAGGACGGTCGAAGGACCTCGTTCCTGGTAACCAGGGACGGGCGGCGGTAAATCACAATGCAAGCACGAAGGGGGTCCTTCGACCGTCCTCCGGCGTTCCGCGCTTCGCGCTCCAACGCCTTCGGCGGCTCAGGATGACAGCATCTACGACGTCGCCAGCCCCAACTCCTGCAACACGCTCACCTTCGCATCGATCATCACGTGATGCTCGAGCCCGAGGAGGTCGGCGAGCTTGCGGACGAGGTAGTTCTCGTACTCGGTGAGGCGGCCATCCGCGTACGCCATGCGCCACATCGTCTTCACGATCTCGATGCGGTCAGTCAGCGTCGCGTTGCGGCGGATGAAATGCGTCAGCGCGAAATGGTCGATCGTCTGCGCGCGGATTTCCGCCGCGGCCTTCACCAGCTCCTGCGCCATCGTGTCGTCGAGCGCGAACGTCCGCTTGAGATACGTGAGCAGATCCTCATCTTCTTCGCGGCTCAACGTTCCGTCCGCGTAGCCGATGTCGAGGAGCACGGCGGCGGTGGCCAGGCGGAGCGGATCCTGCTGCTGCGCCGGCCGGTCGTCCGTGCAGACGCCGCCTTTGAAGCGTTGCATCAGTTTTGCGAAAGACATGAGCAGTGGATTCGTAGATTAGTCGATTAGTAGATTAGGTGATGGCGGAACCTGAAGTTCACTAATCTACTAATCGACGAATCCACTAATCTACTGACTATGCCACGAGTCGACATCAATTCCCTCCCCGCCACCTCCCGCACCTGGCTGTTCGGCATCTCGCCCGCGCTCGATGAAACGCAGAGCCGGCAAGTGCTGCAACGGGTCGACGCGTTCCTCGACGAATGGGCCGCGCACGGTGCGCCCGTGACCTCGGCGCGCGAGCTCATCGAAGGCAGCTTCCTCGCCATCGCCGTCGATGAGCGCAGCGAAACGTCCGGCTGTTCCATCGACCGCATGTTCGGACTCCTCCGCCAGTTCGAGCGCGACCTCGGCGTTCAGATTCTCGACTCGAACCGCGTCTTCGTTCGTCACGCCGACGGCCGTGTCGAAGCGCTCAGCCGCGCCGACTTTCGCGATCGCGGCGATCGCCACACCACCGTCTATGACACGCTGGCCGAACGCCTCGGCGACATCCGCACCGGCCATTGGATCCGCAAAGCCGAGGACGCGTGGCCGGGGAAACTGCTGCCGTCGTAAGTCGATCGCTCACAAGTCCCGGGGATTCATCACGATCGCCGCGTGCCCGGGCACGATCCATGTTCCCTTCGTTTCGATCGGGATGATGCCCGGGCCACCATAATCGGGTGCATCGCTCGACCATCGCAGCTCCCATCGGCGATCCAGCGGCGGAGCGAGCAGCGGTTCGGGGACGATGTCCATCCGAATCTCGGTGCCGAGGTTGACGATGAGCAACCGCTCCTCGTAACGCAAGGCGAGCACTTCCGCGTCGATGACCGCGGCGCGGACGCGCCCAATCATCTCCGTCCGCAACTGCAGCAGATCGCGATGCAAGGCCACGACCTCGGGATGCGCGTCGCGCTGGCCATGATCGAGTTTGCATTGCTCGAATGTCGCGATGTCGTTCGGCTGCGCGAAGTCGCCGTGAAGCGCTTTCAGCGACGGGAACTGTTCGAGCGACTCGCGGCGCCCTTTCGCCACCGCCGCCGCGAGCTCAGCCTTGTGGTCGGCGAAGAAAAGAAACGGCGCGGACGATCCGAACTCCTGTCCCTGAAACAACATCGGTGTATTCGGGCCGAGGAGCAGCAGCGCCGTCAGGGCGCGGAATCGGCCCGGGTCGGTGAGGAACTGCAGGCGCTCGCCGCGCGCGGAGTTTGCGACCTGATCGTGATTCTGGAGAAAACAGACCAGACTCGCCGGCGGCAGATGCGCGGAGGGCGTTCCTCGACGGTCTTTCTGCCACGAGTAGTACTGTCCCTGGTACAGAAATCCAAACTGCGCCATCGAGACGAACTCCTGCGGTGCGCCTCGGTAGTCGGTGTAGTACGCCTCGCGCCGCCCGGTCGCCGCCACCATCGCGGCGTGATGCCAGTCATCGTTCCAGAGTGCGTCGAGGCCGTAGTCATCGATCAGCTTCACCTCCTGCGGCTCGTTTTCGCCGACGACGAAAATCGTTTTCTCCTTCGCCGCTTCGCGCGCGCGCCGGACGATCAGCGTCAGAACGTTTTCCTCCGAGGCATCCTTGATCGATTGCGTGGCGTCGAGACGCAGACCATCGAGGTGGAACTCATCGATCCAGTAGGCCGCGTTCTCCGCGAAGAACTCGCGCACGCCCTCCGCATTGTGGCCATCGAAGTTGATCGACTCACCCCATTCATTCACGTACTTTTTCGTGAAGTAGTCCGGCGTGAACTTCGTCAGGTAGCAGCCGTCGGGCCCGAGGTGGTTGTAGACAACGTCGAGGATCACGCCGAGGTTGTGCGCGTGCGCCGCATCGACGAAGGCGCGGAAATCGTCGGGCGAGCCGTAGATGTGCGCCGGCGCCCAGAGATCGACGCCGTCGTATCCCCAGCCGAAGCGGCCGGGAAACTCATGCACCGGCATGATCTCGAGCAGGTTGATGCCGGTGTCGCGCAACGCCGCAAGCTGTTCGATCGCGGCGCGCCAGGTGCCTTCGCGCGTGAACGTTCCGATGTGCATCTCGTAGATGACGAGACCTCGCTTATCGACACCACGCCAATCGCCGTCACGCCAGCGATACGCACCCGGATCGACGACCTCGGAATCGCCATGCGGACCATCCGGCTGAAAACGAGAGGCCGGATCCGGATAGGTGCTCTCGTCTCGATCGATTCGAAATCGATAACGCGTCTGCGCACCCGCGCCGTCGACGACACCCTGAAAATATCCGCCATCCTCGGCATGCAGCGGGTGGTCGGCGCCGTCGATCACCACACTGACTTCACGATGCGCGGGCGCCCACACGCGAAAGCTGACTCCCTCCGCGATGATCTCAGCGCCGATCGGCCGCTTTCGTGTCGCCATCGGTGAATCGACGTGCATATCTGCGTCCAATCTGCGTACTCTGCGGATCGTGAACCTGCTCCACCTCTTCGACCTGTCGCTCATCGCGCGCGCGAATGAGATCGCGCTCGAATGGGAGGGAGCCGAATTTACGTTCGGCGAGATCGAACGCCGCAGCAATCGCGTTTCCCATGCGCTGCGCGCGCGTGGCCTCTCGAAAGGCGACCGGCTGTGCGTCTATCTCGGCAATCGCATCGAGCTGGTCGACATCTACCTCGCGTGCGTCAAACTCGGTGTGATCTTCGTCCCGATCAACATCCTCTACCGCGACCGCGAGATCGCGCACATCACGAACGACGCCGAGCCGCGGCTGGTGATCACGGACGCCGACCTTGCGGAACTGACCTCCGATCGCGACGATCGTCCGCTCGAAGATCTCGACGGCGATTCACCCGCCGCAATCATCTACACCTCGGGGACGACCGGCGCTTCGAAGGGCGCCGTCCTGACACATAACAACTTCGCCGCCAATGCCGTCAACTTGTTGACCATGTGGCAGATCACCGATCGCGACCGCTTCCTCCTCGCGCTCCCTCTCTTCCACATCCACGCCCTCGGCAACGGACTGCACTGCTGGCTGGCCGGCGGTTGCCGCATGCGATTGCTGGAGCGATTCGATCACCGCACCGCGATCGACGAGTTCCGCGATTTCCGTCCCACGCTCTTCTTCGGCGTCCCGACGATCTACGTCCGCCTGCTCGATACGCCGCCGGAGATCGCGCGCGAGATCGGCGATCGCATGCGCCTCTTCGTCTCCGGCTCCGCGCCGCTGCCGGTCCCCGTCTTCGAACGCTTCCGCGATCTCTTCAACCACACCATCCTTGAGCGCTACGGGATGACGGAAACCTTCATGACGCTGAGCAATCCGCTGACCGGCGAGCGCCGCGCGGGCACGGTCGGCTTCCCGCTGCCCGGGATCTCCGTGAGCATCGACGACGGCGAGCTGTTCGTGCGCGGCCCGAACGTCTTCGCCGGCTACTGGCGCCGCCCGGACGCCACCGCCGCCGCGTTCACCGACGGCTGGTTCCACACCGGCGACCTCGCCACCCGCTCCGCCGATGGCTACTACACGCTCCTCGGCCGCAAGTCCGATCTGATCATCTCCGGCGGCTTCAATGTCTATCCGCGCGAAATCGAAGAGTTCCTCCTCGAACAGCCGGGCGTCGCCGAAGCCGCGGTAGTCGGTGTCGCGGACGGGCTGCGAGGCGAGGTGCCGGTCGCGTTCATCGTCGCCACATCCTTCGACGCCGACGCGCTGGAACGCGCGTGCCGCGACAATCTCGCGTCATTCAAAGTGCCGCGGCGGTTCGTGCAAGTCGATTCAATCCCGCGCACGGCGTTGGGAAAAGTGCAAAAGCATCTACTCGCGCAGTAGAGCGCCCGGCCGGAACGCTGGCGTCCCGCCGGCTGGCTCGGCTGCGTCACGCTGCCGAATGGGAGGCTTGCGCAGACATCGTTGTTACCAGCAAAAGCTGAGGGTTTGGCGGTTCGGCGGCGAGACGCCGCCGGGCCAGCCGGCGGGGACGCCAGCGTTCCGGCGTTGCTCCCGCGCTCGTAGCGCCGCCAGCGTTAGTATCGAGCCGCTTGTGTCTCATCGCCATCGCCGTCCACGCGTCGCCGCGTTACCCGATCGTCATCGCCGCGAATCGCGACGAGTTCTACGAACGTCCCACGCGGCCGCTGCACATCTGGGATGACGATCCGAACATCGCCGGCGGACGCGATCTCCGCGCCGGCGGCACCTGGCTCGCCGTCACGCGCGACGGCCGCTTCGCCGCCGTCACCAACATCCGCGGCAACGACGGTCCGCCGAATGCCCGCTCGCGCGGCGCGCTGGTCGGCGACTTCGTCCGCTCGAATCTCCCGCCGCTCGCGTACGCGCAGAGCATCCGGCCGGCCGATTACGCCGGATTCCATCTGCTGGCGGGAGACCGCGAATCCGTCGCGCACATCTCCACGGACACGCCCGCTCGCCTGCTCGACGACGGCATCTTTGCCGTCAGCAACGCCCCGGGATCGATCGACTGGCCCAAGATCGTCCTCGCCCGCGACGCGATGTCTCGCGGGTTGGAAGCCGGCGACATCGTCAACGATCTCCTGCGCTTCCTGACCACGCCGCGCGGTGGCCCGATCGAAGAAGAAATCTTCGTCGCGGTGCCCGACCGCGGCTACGGCACGCGATCGTCGACGGTCATCGTCATGACCAACGACGAAATCGTGATGAAGGAAATCAGCCATCCCTCGGGCGAGATCGCCATGATCCGAATAAGCGTATCTTCGCGAATGACCGACACTGCCAATCACCGTAGCGTTGACTTGCCGAGGATTTGAACCACAAAGACACAAAGGACACAGAGAGATTCCTTTGTGCTCTCTGTGTCTTTGTGGTGAACGCTTCTTTATTCGAAGAGCGGGATCTTCCTTAGCCGCAACGCGTTCCCAATCACTGTCACGGAGCTGAATGTCATCGCGGCGCTGGCGATCATCGGGCTTAGGAGCAATCCGAAGAAGGGGTACAACACGCCGGCGGCGATGGGGACGCCGAGGATGTTGTAGAGGAAGGCGAAGAAGAGGTTTTGTTTGATGTTGCGCATCATTGCTTCGGATAGGTTGCGGGCGCGGACGATGCCGCGGAGGTCGCCCTGGATGAGCGTGAGGTGGGCGCTTTCGATGGCGACGTCGGTGCCGGTGCCCATGGCGATGCCGACGTCGGCGCGGGCGAGGGCGGGGGCGTCGTTCACGCCGTCGCCGGCCATCGCGACGCGTTTTCCTTGCGATTGGAGATTGCGCACGATGGCGTCTTTGTCCGCCGGCAGGACCTCGGCCTCCACATTGTCGATGCCGAGCTGACGGGCTACGGCTTCGGCGGTTCCGCGCGCGTCGCCGGTGAGCATGGTGATGGCGATCCCTTTTTCGCGGAGAGCGCGCAGAGCGGCGGCGGTGGTTGGTTTGATCGGATCGGCGATGGCGATGAATCCGGCCGGGTTGCCATCGATGGAGACGAAGACGACGGCGGCTCCGTTTGCGCGGTGTTGGTTTGCTGTTTCTTCGAAGGCGCTAACGTTGCCGATGAAAGAGGCATTGCCGATGGCGATGCGGTGACCATCGACATTGCCGCGGATGCCTTTACCGGCGATGGTCTCGACGTCGGTCGCGGTTTTCAATTCGGTCGCCGCGGCGACGATCGCGTTCGCCAACGGATGTTCGCTGGCGCGCTCGACCGCGGCGACGAGGTTCAGGACGGTGGAGTTTTCTACAGGGCGCACAGACAGGAGTGTCTGTGCCACACTTTCTGGCTCTGCCAGAAAGTCAGCTGCCACAACCTTCGGTTTGCCCTCGGTCAGCGTTCCGGTTTTGTCGATGACCAGCGTGTCGATGCGGGAGAGCAGTTCCAGCGCTTCGGCGTTTTTTACGAGGATGCCGGCCGTCGCGCCGCGGCCGGTGGCGACCATGACGGACATCGGAGTGGCCAGGCCGAGGGCGCAGGGGCAGGCGATGATGAGGACGGCCACGGCGTTCACGAGCGCGTGCGCGAAACGCGGTTGCGGGCCGGCGAGCGACCAGACCACAAACGTGATCGCGGCGACGGCGATTACGATCGGGACGAACCACGACGCGACGACGTCGGCCAGACGTTGAATCGGCGCGCGGCTGCGTTGCGCTTCGCCGACCATGCGCACGATCTGCGCGAGGAGCGTGTCGGCTCCCACGCGTTCGGCTTTGATGATGAATGCGCCGCTCGTGTTCACGGTACCGGCGGTGACTTTGCTGGTGACGGTTTTGGCGACAGGAATCGCTTCGCCGCTGATCATCGATTCGTCGACGTTGCCGCTGCCTTCGAGGACGACGCCATCGACTGCGATCCGTTCGCCGGGGCGGACGCGGATGCGCATGCCGGGCGTGATCATCGCCACGTCGACGTCCGATTCGCTGCCGTCGTCATTCACCACGCGTGCGGATTTCGGCGCGAGTCCGAGCAGCTCGCGGATTGCCCCCGAGGTTTTGTCGCGGGCGCGAAGCTCGAGGACCTGGCCGAGGAGGACGAGCGTGATGATCACCGCGGCCGGCTCGTAGTAGAGCGGCAGGACTCCCATCGTTCGGAATGACGCCGGGAACGCGTTGGGGAAGAGCGTCGCGACGACGCTGTACGAATAGGCGGCGCCGGTGCCCATGCCGATCAGCGTGAACATGTTGAGGTGCCACGAGGCGATCGACGCGCCGGCGCGGACGAAGAACGGCCAGCCGCACCAAAGGACGACCGGCGTCGCCAGGACCAGCTCGATCCACGGAAGCCATGGCTGGATGGCCAATCCGCGCATGCCGAGCATGTCGGCCATGCCGAGAATCAGTAGCGGGATGGAGAAGATCAGGCTGATCACGAACCGGCGCTGCATGTCGAGCAGTTCCGCATTCGGCGCGTCGTCGAGCGATGCGGTCGTCGGCTCCAGTGCCATCCCGCAGATCGGACAGACTCCCGGCTTGTCGCTGACGATCTCGGGATGCATGGGGCAGGTGAAGAGAGATGAGGGAGGGGAGGCAGGGACGAGGGATGAGGGACGAGGGACGAGGGGAGAATCGCCGTGTTCGTGGCAAGCGTGGCGAGTCTCGTCGGTTCCGTCGCTCATGCGGACTTCATATCACCACGCGCACGGCACCGCGGTGATTCCCAGTCCCTCGTCCCTGACTCCCTCGTCCCTGCCTCATACCCCTCGTCCCTGCATTTCTGACGCGCATGCGTTCCGTATTTGCTGCTAGACTCCGGTGCACTCCCGTGAAACCAATTGCCGCCGAGGAAGTCTTCCTGACGAACCTGTGCCTGATCGACAAGGCCATCGGTTACGTTTGTCATCGCAATCGCGTCGGCCGCGACGAGGAAGAGGAGTTCGGTTCGTACGTCAAGTTCAAGCTCATCGAGAGCAACTACGCCATCATCCGCAAGTTCGAAGGGCGCAGCGCGTTTTCGACGTACATGACCACGGTGATCCAGCGAATGTTTTTCCAGTACCGGGTCCAGATGTGGGGGAAGTGGCGTCCATCGGCGCAGGCGCGGCGGCTGGGCGACAAAGGGATCACGGTGGAGCGGCTGCTGACGCGCGATGGCCACACGTACAGCGAGGCGGTGGCGATCCTGACCTCGGGATCCGACGCCGTGTTCACCGCCGAGGAGATCGACGCGATTTATGTACGGCTGCCGGTGCGTCAGCCGCGGCCGGTGCTTGTGGCGGCGATGGAGAACACGGACAATGGTCCGTCGATCGAGCCGGAGTTGTTCAGCGGGGAGCGCGCGGTGATCGCGCGGCACACCGCGGCCACGATCGATGCGGCAATCGCCACCATGGAATCCGAGGATCAGCTCATCCTGCGCATGCGTTTTTGGAATGGCAAGAAAATCCCCGACATCGCGCGCGCGCTCAGCGTCGATGACAAGAAGCTGTACAAGCGGATCAGCAAGCTGCTGGCCCAATTGAAGTTCACGCTGGAGGGGGCCGGTGTTGCGGCCGCCGATGCGTGCGAACTGCTCGATCATCGCGATCACGAGCTGTCGTTCGCATTTCCTGCAGCCGAGGGAAAACCGGAGTTCCGTCACTCTAAGCCGTTGGACGCCGTGGGGGCGGCCAAAGGCGTTTGAGAAAGTGACGGCGATGGAGCACACAGGTTTTCCTTCCGACGAGACGCTGGCGGCATTCATCGACGGCAGGCTCGATGCGGAAACCCGCGCCAAGGTCATCGCGCACATGACCGGATGCTCCGAGTGCTATTCCGTTTTTCTGAGCGCGACGGAGTTGCCGTCGCGTGCGGCGGCGCGCGATTCGTGGCGTCCGCGCCGCGCGTGGATCGCTGTGGCGACGGCGACCGTGGCTGCCGGCCTCGCCTGCATGTTTCTCGTGACGCCCGTTCGCGACCGGATCTTCCATCGCGAAAATGGGATGGCGGCACTCGCGAACGCCGCGCCCGCGCAACGAACGATCGCCGGCCGCATCTCAGGCTTCCCGTATCAACCGCCGGCGCCGGTGATGCGCGGAACGAAATTCGATGCGCTCCAGGACCCTGCGAACGCGTCGCTGCTCACTGCCGCCGCGCGCGTACAGCGATCGGTGGCGGCGCGCCGCACCGCCGCGAATCTCCACGCGTCGGGAGTGGCGAACCTGCTCCTCGGCAAGGACGACGCCGCGATCGAAACGCTTCACGAAGCGCTGCTGGTGGAGACGAGACAACGCACGATCGCCGCGGCGATCGCGGAGTCGGATGACGTCTCGCTGCTCAATGACTTATCGGCCGCGCTGTCGAACCGGGCCATTGCGAAACGCCGCGCGCTGCCCGACGCAGTCGAAGCCGTCCGTTGCGCCGAGCGCGCCTGGCGCATCGGCCGCACGCCGGAAGCGGCGTGGAATCGCGCCATTGCCGTCGAAGCTCTCAACGGTCGCGGCCATGCCATGACCGCTTGGCATGACTACCTGGCCATTGACGAAACGTCGGGTTGGGCGGCGGAGGCGCGCAAGCGAATCGCGGTGGATTGATTCAAACCACAGAGGCACAGAGATCACAGAGTTGTCTCTCTGTGTTCTTTGTGCCTCTGTGGTTCAAAGCCTAGGGCTATGACGCGAACGCGTTCCGCGTCAGATTCACATGCCCTTTATCCGTGACCACGATGTCGTCCTCAATCCGAATCCCGCCGAACTTGCGGAACTCGTCCACCTTCGTCCAGTTCACGTACCTCGCGTTGTCGCCCGCTTGTAACTCCGCGAGCAGCGACTCGATGAAGTAGAGGCCCGGCTCGACGGTGAACACCATGCGCGGATCGATGATGCGCGTGAGCCGCAGATACGGATGCCCCTCCGGCTTGGCGATGATGCAGCCGGCGCGATCCTGGTGGAATCCGGCCACGTCGTGAACCTGCAGGCCGAGGAAGTGGCCGACACCGTGTGGGAAAAAGGCGGAGCTGATGCGCTTCTCCACGATGCCAGCCGCATCGAGACCGTGCACGAATTCGAAGTCGGCAAGAATCGTCGCCACTCCTTTGTGCGCCGCCATGTGGATGTCAATGTAGTTGATGCCCGGCTTGGCCATCGTGCAGAGGTTCTGCTGCATGGCGTCCATGGCCGCGATCAATTGCGCGAACTCGCCCTTCTCGTCGCGCGTATACGTGCGCGTGATGTCCGAGGCGTAGCCGTGATACTGCGCGCCGGCGTCGATGAGGAACGAGTAGCGCAGATCGCCCGGCTGCTCGCGGAGGTGATTGAGGTAGTGCAGCACCGACGCGTTCTCATTGAGCGCGATGATGTTGCCGTACGGCAGCTCCTCCTCTGCCTGGCTTGAGTGGAGGAGGAAGTCGATGTGGATCTCGAACTCCGACTTCCCTTCGCGAAACGCCTTCGCCGCCGCGCGATGCCCGCGCACGCCGCGAACGTTGGCCTCGGTGAGGCAGGCGATCTCGTA
>JAFAOU010000196.1 GCA_019247495.1 Acidobacteriota bacterium | reverse complement strand
GCCATCACGTCGATGCGCGGCGTCATCAGCTCGCGCGCCACGCGGTCGCCGAAGTCGACGACCGACTGGATCATCTTCCCTTCCGTGCCTTCGAGGATGCCTTCCTCTTCGCCGACGTCGATGTACGCCTGCACTTCCTCGTCGGTGACCTCTTCGTCTTCGTGCGCTTCCTCCTCTTCGCGGTCGAGCCGGTCGAACACGCGCCGCATCGGGAAGAGCACGGGCCAGAAGAGCAGGTAGAAAAAGTGCGAGAACGGGATCAGCGCCTTCAGGATCATTTCGCCGATGTCTTCCGGCACGAAGGCGAGCACGAATTTCCAGACGATGACGATCACGAACCAGATGGCCGCGGCGATGCCGCAGGCGACGGCGATCGATTCGCGGTCGAGGGCGCGAATGGTGGCGATGAACGCGCCGACCAGTGCGATCTGCAGCAGCGAGCCGCTGACCAGCGTCAGGTTTCGCGGATCGAAATGGAGCCACCGGCTGCTGCGCTCCTCGGCCTGATCGCCCGACCAGCGCCGCAGCGTCACGGGGCTAATCTCCTGCGCGAAGTAGCGGATGGCGTCGAACGTCAGAAAAAGAATGCCGCCGACCGCCGCGAGGACGATCCAGGTGATCTGCGAAACGCTACTACTTCCCATTGGTGTTGTCGGCCGATTCTATCAACTGAAGAAAAGCGCGATGAACGCGGCGATCAGCGACGCTCTCATCAGCCCCTCGGCCCGGATATGCAGATGCTGAAAAATGATCCGCACCGGGTTCTCTTCCGTTTCGGGACCAAGGTTCGATCCGATGATGCGCATCTTCCTCTGGATCGACATCTGCCCGAGCATCGCCCACGCCAGCATGACGATCGCCGACCAGCGGCCGATGAGCCACAGCGTCGCGGCGTGCCGTTCCCAGATTAGAAATCGCGCGCCAGCGCCGACCACGATCATCAGCAACGCAATCGCCTGAATCCGCGCAAACTTCGCGAGGATCGGGCCGAAGATGCCGCCGGCCTGCGGGCGCGGCAGCGACTTGAAAAGAACAGGAGCCACCGCGGCGCCAAGCACGACCGTTCCTCCGATCCAAAGCGCCAGGCCGAGGTCGTAGAGGAATTGGAAAACTAGGTAAAGCCAGTTGGGCAAGCGGAGATAGTAACGTTTACCAATCGTTCGCGCTCATCGGGGCGATAATTTCCGCCATGCACGCCCTGGCGATCCTCCTCTTCGCAACCGCCATTTCGGTCCCGCAACCGATCCTGACCACGACGCTGATTCTGCGCAACGGGACGCGCTTCGAGGTGGCTGGTCCGATCCGCGAGGAGCGAGGCCGAATCATCTTCCGGTCGGGAACGTTGTATTCGATTCCGGTGGCCGAGGTGGATATGGAGGCGACGCGCGCCGCGGTGACGAAGTCGTTGAACGCGACCGTCGATCAGGACAGGAAGTTGAAAGTGTCCGCGTCCGAACGCGATCGCCTTCTGCGAGAGTTGGAGCAGAACCATTCCGGTACGCCGGCGCCGGCACTGAACCTCGAAAAAGTAATCGAGCCGCACGACGCCGCAGACAAAGGGGATGAATGGTCGTGGCGCTCCGCCGCCCGTTCGCACGAGGAGGCCATCCGCCGCGCGAAAGAAAACGTCGCGCTCTTGCGCGACCGCGCGGAGTTGCTGAAACGCCAGATCGAGCAGTTCGTGGCGTTGGGCTATCGCTCGCACCAGTTCACGTATCAATCGAGCGAGCTGCAGTTGACCCTCGAACAGATCCCCGCCGCCGAGCTCGAAATCACCCGCGCCGAACGCGCGAACACGCAGTTCCGTGAAGACGCGCGCAAGCAAGGCATCATGCCGGGCTGGCTGCGGTGATTTTCACCACAGAGACACAGAGGTCACAAAGAGAGACTTCTCTGTGTTCTCTGTGTCTCTGGGGTGAAAAGACTTACAGCGGCGCAGATATACTCCCGCCATGCGCGCTCACAAGGCATCCGTGACCGAGATCGAAGAGCTCGCGCCGAGCGTGGTGCAGATCACCGTCGCGTTCGATGACGAATCGTTTTCGTTCCAGCCCGGTCAGTGGGTGAACTTCCGTTTCCCCGACGGCGTTTCGCGCGCATACACGATCGCGTCGGCGCCGCAACGGCCGCAGGCCGTTCAGCTCTGCGTGCGCGTCGGGGCGGGCCGCGGCGGCAAGGCGTTGACGAAACTCGACGCCGGCGCGGCCGTGACCATCGACGGTCCGTACGGTGATTTCGTCCTCCCGGAAAACGACGACCGCCCGATTCTGTTCATGGCCGGCGATACCGGCATCGCTCCGGTTCGCAGCATGGTCCTGAGCATGCTCGCCACCCGCGATCCGCGGAAGATTGCCGTCCTCTACGAGCCCGATCAGCGCAACATTCTTTACTCCGCCGATTTCGACCCGCTTGCGCGCGACGGCTCTATCGTCCACGAGAGCGGCAAGATCGAAACGCTCATCGCCCGCAACCGGGAGCGCATGACGTCGTCGACGCTCATGGCCGCCGGATTCGATCCGTTCATCGACCGCGTCGGCGACGCGCTTCGCGAGCACGGAATCAGCGGGAAGAACCTGATCAGCGAAACCTTCGGCCCGCAACCGTAACCCGTTTAGGTATCGCCTTTCTCCGCGCCTCCGCGTCTCCGCGTGATAGTTAGGCACGGAGTACGCAAACAGCCGCGTCAGGCAGCAATGACGTACTACGTTGAAAAACAACTCGCCTTCGGACCGATCCGTTTTGGCGTCTCGACGCGGCAGTCGCTCGACGCCATCGGCGACGATGTAACCCTCAGCACCGGCGCAAACGGCGAATTCATCCGGCGGCGCAAAGACGGATTTTTCTTCGGCGATACGGAGCGCGTGGTCGGACCGAGCATCCCCGTCAAGCCGACCATCAACCAGACCCCGTTCTGGTCGTCGCTCAAACCGGACGGCACCTCGCGCGGCTACCTGTTCATGGCGCTGATGGGATTCGGCGTGCTGATCATGCTGCTTGGACTTGGCGTCCTGATGAAGAAGGGTCCGCAGGGTTGGTTCGAGATCATCTTCGGCGCGGCCTGCATCGCTCTCCCGATCCTGATGACCGCGCAGCAGCGGCGAACCATTCGCGAACGCGAAGAGCGCGAGCGCGCGGAACGCGAAGCGGCCGAGACCCGCAACCAGGAGCAACTCTCCTGGTACACGAAGGCGCTCGACCATCTGCTCGTCGACCGCACCGAGAACGGACTCATCGCCCTCCGCGGCGAGCGGAAGTCGCTCGACCTCGCCTACGAAATCTGGGCTCCTGCCGCGCGCCGCGTCCTGCTGCGCATCGCATTCGAGGAGTTGTCGCGCCGTGGCATCGCCGGCTCCGCCGAAATTTCGAAGCTCCTCAGCGACGCGGGCGACGCCGCCGGACTTACTCCCGAACACATTCACTCGGTGAAACGTGAGTTCTTCTCCAGCGTCCTCTGGCATCTCCTCGCCGACGATCGCCTCGGCACAGCGCAGGAGGCGGAGATCAAGAGGCTCCGCGAGGGACTAGGCCTCACCGAAGACGACGTCGAGGACGATCTGAACGCCGTCGAACAGTTCCGCGGCCTGCGCGGCGTCGCCAAAGGACTGCCTCGCGCGGAGTGTCCGATTCAGCTCGCGTTTCAGGAGTACTGCATCCACCAGGCGCCGCTCGACACGGGGATCCTCTTCATCACCAACCGCCGCCTAGTCGCTGACGAAAAGAAACGCACCGAAGTGGCGATGCCGAAAGTCTTCGAAGTCGTCGTCGACGCCGACGACAGCAGCATCGTGATCAAGTCCGATCAGAAAAAACCGCTGCGTCTCCGCACGCGCAACCCGATCTTCACCGCCGGCCTGATCGACATGGCCGCATCGCTCGACGAACGCCCGAAGGGCTTCGCGTAAAGAACGCTTTCACCACAAAGACACAAAGAGCACAAAGAGATTTTCTTTGTGTCCTTTGTGTCTTCGTGGTGAAAAGCCGTTGAAAGCCCGGCCTTACCGCAACATCTCCCCCACCGCTGCCCGCGTCGAGCCGGGGTACGGGACGTCGCCTTTGATCGTCTGCCAGAGGATCAGATTCAGCGCGTGGTCATCGATCGCGTCGGCTTTCGAAAAGTCCAGCAGCGCCGATTGTTTCGACTGCGCGCTCTCCGGATTTTTTTCGTCGAGCGGCACTCCCGGTTTGATCGCGTCGTACGGCGTCAGGTCAGGCTGATTCGCGAATAGACCGCGCATCGGACGGCCGTAGTGGTCGAACTGCGACAGCGAGTCGAGCCCGAGGATCTCCTCCATTGTCGCGAGGACGTCGGTCGTGTTGATGAAGCGATGAATGAGACCGCCGCGATTCCACGCCGAGATCATCAGCAATACCGAACGGTGCGAATCGACGTGATCCGGACCGGCCTGCGCGTCATCCTCGACGACGAAGACGGCCGTATCGCGCCAGAACGGAGAATGCGACACAGCGTCGACGATGCGTCCGAGCGCAAGGTCGTTGTCCGCCATGAACGCGCGCGGCGTCGGCCTTCCCGCCGCCGCTCCCTCGGTGTGATCATTCGGCAGCCGGAGGATCTCCAGCGCAGGAAGCGAGCCGCGCACCACGTACCGATTGAACTCGCGCAGCCAGGCATCGGCGCGCGTCTGATCGGGGATGGCCATGTCGAATGGCGGATAGTCGGGCGACGTCGTGTTGCGCAGCGCGCGGCGAAATCCGATGTTCTCCTTGTTGCCCACGTCGCCTGCCTCATCGCCGCTTCCGGCGAACTCGCCGTAATTTCGCAGCGAAATCTTCTTGCGCACTGCGAGGTCCCACAGGTAACCGCTGGCCGGAGCATTCACGTCGTCATCATCGTCGACGACCTGATTTCGATTCGCTCCCTCGTAGTCGTACGTCCTGCCTCGGTCCGAATACACCGAAGGCATCGTCTTCTCGAGGTAATCGGTGCCGTATGCGGCCGTCGACCAGTTGTGTCCCTGCGCGCTCACCTCGGCATTCACAAAGAAGCGGTCGAAGAGGCCGAAGCGCCGCGCCAGCGCGTGATGATTCGGCGAGACGTTCTCCGGAAAAAACACGAGCGACGCATCGCCGTCGCCTTCTTTCATATCGCCGAGGACCTGATCGTACGTACGGTTCTCTTTGATGATGTAGATCACGTGCTTGAACGGCGGGTATCGATTCGCGCTACGCGTCGCGTCCCACCCGTTCGCGCGCGCAACGCGTTTCGTGAATGCCGCGAGGTTCGACGAAGCGCCAGCCGGAATCGACATCAACGTTCCATCGAGCTGCCCGAGCGTGTAATCGCGCGAATCTTTCGGAATCTTCTTCCCAGGCTGTACCTGGTTCGGATTGGGACGCGTGCCGCGGCCCTTCGCGTTGACGACGAGCAGTTCCTCGCCGTCGAGGGCGAGTGCCGAGGGATACCACTCGACCGGGATGCGCCCGAGGAGTTTGCCGGTGGCTACGCCGAACACCGCCACGGCATTGCTATCCGCCTCGGCCACGAACAACCGGCTGCCGTCGCCCGAAAGCGCCAGTGCGTTCGGCGTGCTTCCCTCGTGCGGACCGGCAGGCGGCGCATCGCTCAACGTGCGGACGACTTTCGACGTGGCCGTGTCGACGACGCTGATCGAATCGGTGCTCGCCGACGCGACGTAAAGCCGCGTGCCGCGAAGCAGCATCGCCGAGGGATGACGGCCGACGGCAATGCGGCCGGTGCGGCGAAGAGTTCCGTTCGCGTTCGAACGGAAACGGTTCACGCTGTTGTCGCCCCAGGCGGAAACGTACAGGTCGCCGCGCGCATCGGCGACGACTGTGTATGGATAGCGATCCGTCTTCACGCGCTGGATGATTCGCCGCGTGGAAAGATCGAGCACGGCCAGCGAGTCGCCGAGGTTTTCTGCGACGTAGAGAAAGCGTCCGTCGTGTGACGTGGCGATGCCGGCCGGATAAACGGTCCCTTCCGGATCTTTCGGCTTCGCCTTGGGGTCAACTTTCGGGCGCTCGACGAGATCGATCTTCCCGTCCGCGGTCGCCTCGCCGCCGTTCCAGCGGTAGACAAAGATCGAGTCATCGTTGCCGCCGCTGGCGTAAAGCATCTTGCCGTCCGGCGAAAACGTGAGGCCGATGAACGCTGCGGTCTGCGGCAGCGTCTGAACCACCGCACCCGATTTCCGGTCGACGATCTGCACGCCCTGCTGCCGCCAGCCGTTGAGCAAGAGCGCCACGCGCTCGCCGCCCGGCGCGACCGCGATCACCAACGGAAAGTTGCCGACGCCATGGGATTCGGCGGCGGGATCGAGCGAAACGCCGGTCGGCAGCCGGACAAGATCGGCTGCGTGGATATTGATCGCGATTGCGGAGATGATGATCAGGCAACGAATACGCATTGGCGCGATGATACCGATATGACCACCCGCATGCCGTCGCTTTTCATTTCCCACGGCGCGCCGTCGATCGCGATCGAACAGGACGATTTCACGCGCGCTGTCGCGTCGTTCGGCAACTCGCTGCGCGGCGCGCGCGCGATCGCCGTCGTCTCCGCGCACTGGCAGGCGCGCACCGTCCGCGTGAACGCAGTCGCGCGACCCGAGACGATCTACGACTTCGGCGGCTTCTCCGAAGAGCTGTACAAAATCCGCTACGAAGCCCCTGGCGATCCCTCGCTCGCCCGCGAAATCTCCGCGCTCCTCGGCGGCGCAACGCTCGAAGAATCGCGCGGATGGGATCACGGGCTCTGGGTGCCGATGCGAATCCTGCTCCCCGATGCAAACGTCCCGATCGTCGAAATCGCGCAACCCCATCCGACGTCACCAACGGATCTGCTGCGCATCGGCCAGCCGCTCGCTCCACTCCGTGACCGAGGCGTCGTCATCGCCGGCAGCGGCGGCATCGTCCACAACCTCCGCGCCATCCACCTCGGCGACAAAAACGCGGCGGTCGACAACTGGGCCAAACAATTCGACGACTGGTTCGCGACATACCTCGCCGCGCGCGATTTCGACACCCTCACCCGCTACCGCGACCTCGCCCCGCACGCAACCCTCGCCGTCCCGACCCCGGAACATTTCGAGCCCCTCTTTGTCGCCCTCGGCGCGTCACGCGACACCGACACGCTCACCACCATCTACGAAGGCTTCCATTACGGAAACCTCTCGATGCGCACGTTTGCATTCGCATAAGCTCCCCCATCATGTTCAAAGCCTTCTCCGCAATCTTCCTCTCCGTCTTTCTCGCCGAGATCGGCGACAAAACCCAACTGGCCACGATGCTCTTCGCCTCCGAGGCGCAGAACAACAAGTGGCTGGTCTTCGCCGCCAGCGCCACCGCCCTCGTCCTCGCCTCGGCCATCGGAGTGCTGGTCGGCGCGCAGCTCGAACGCTTCGTGAAGCCGTCCACGCTCAAGCTGATCGCCGGCGCGGGCTTCATCGTCATCGGACTCTGGACGATGCTCAGCCGCGGATGAAAGGCAATAAGAAGCGACCCTCGCCCGTTCCGCACGTGGCGTGGTATCTTCCGCACCCTTCGAGCGCGCCTCGGGGGTTTCGTTCGTTGAGGTTACGGGCCCGTAGCTCAGTGGTAGAGCAGTTGGCTTTTAACCAATTGGTCGTAGGTTCGATCCCTACCGGGCTCACCAGAGCACTCGCCCAGCACGTCCCCATCGTCTAGTGGCCTAGGACACCGCCCTTTCACGGCGGCAACACGGGTTCGAACCCCGTTGGGGACGCCAATACGGCTCAGTGGTTTGACGATGCCGTGACGGCTGAAGTTATTCGGCGCTCTCATTGATCGCTCTCAATGTGCACCTGATACTCCGAAAGAAGTCCGATGGTGTGATCCACCTGAGATGAGCTGTCGGATGGCGACAATTGCTCGTCTGAGAGTGACAGCCACCGGAGCGCTCGCCGTGTAGTAGAGTTGGCGTAATCGACCGTGGCGCGCTCCTTCCTGATCCGCGCGATCAATCGAAGTATCAGGATGTCCTGACCCCAAAACCGGTTGTCTGGCTTTGCGAGTTGCGCGCGAGCGCCGACGAGGCCGTCCATCGCGAGCATCTCGTCGGTCGCCGGAACGATGTGCCAGCGCTCGCCTGTCGCGGCGATCGTCACGTGATCAAAGAGAGCGCACGATTCATCGGCACACAGAAACGAGCCGATCGGGCTGGAGTTAGGGGTGGTAGGATTCCGCTCAGGCATGACGAACCTCCGAGTCCGTTGTGCTCAGCCCCGGCGCCGTCTCGACCACGGTGTTCGGGGCGTCCTGCGTTAGGGGTCGATTATACCTCAGCACGGACATCCTCCTGCGCACTCTCCTCTTCCCTGAACCCCTCCGCTTCAATTCTCGCCAGCAACGCCACCACCGGAACGAGCGACCCGCGCGTCAGATGCGCGTATCCGTCCGCAACCGACTTCCGGGAGTGCCCCGCGAAATCCTTCCGGTGAGCCTCCGGCGCGCCCGCGATCGCCAACCAGGATAGAGCCGTGTGTCGGATCGAATGGGGCGTGAGGTGCTTTCGTATCGCCGCGATGGAGACGGCAAGCATGACGGCGCGCCGCACCTCTTCTTCGTAGAACGGCTTTCCGGTGCTGCGGACGTAGACGTACGCGTCCGGAAGCCCGCGCGGCCGAGCGATGAGATCGACGCGCCACGGCGCCGAGATTGGGATAACCTTCTCCGCCTGCGTCTTTTCCTGAAAGAGCGTTGCGAGTCCGCGACGAAAGTCGACGTCGCGCCAGCGCATCCGCGCCAGTTCCATCACGCGAGCGCAGGAAAAGAGCATCGCGCGTATGAATGCGCCAGCCTCCTGCAGCCGGTCGAACTGCTCCCGCGAAGCCTCGGATTCAGGATTGCGGCGACCCGATCCCATGTCCTTCTCGCCAACGAAACGGCTCGGCATCTCCTCGCGTCTGCGCTGAAGGTGCGCTTTGAACCCTTCGTAATCGTCGAACGCGGCAAGGAACGCGCGCCACTCTTCCGGCTCGAAGAAGCCCTGCCGCGGACCTCGCGACGGCAGCAACTGCACCGATCCGCGAGCGATCGGATTGCGAATGATCCGCTCTTCCTGTTCGCCGAAGTTGAATACGGCGCGCGCCGTGTTCAACTCGCGGTTGATGGTGT
>JAFAOU010000185.1 GCA_019247495.1 Acidobacteriota bacterium | reverse complement strand
CGGGTTATCCCCCACCTCAGGGCAGATAATCCACGCGTTACTCACCCGTTCGCCGCTCGACTGGGTATTGCTACCCGCCTCGCTCGACTTGCATGTGTAAAGCACGCCGCCAGCGTTCATTCTGAGCCAGGATCAAACTCTCCAGTTAACTTGCAGCAACCGGCGCGGCTCGCGCCGCTGGTTGCAAACTGTAAGCTTGATAACTGACATCAGTCTTGACGACTGACTGCTATTCGGTTGCGATTCGCATGACGCGAACCGCGAATTTCATTTGAAGTCCACAATTGTGAACCTCGAAAGGAATCACGTTGTCTTTGTTGCTATCCTATTCAGTTGTCAAGGAACCGACGTCCGCGAAAGGGCGGCAATCCTGCCAGACCCTCACGTCCGTGTCAAGCGGATCGGCTTCCGTTTCATGAAGCCGATCCGTCTGGCGCGGACACGCCTACCGCTCTCGAAATGCTGCTGGAAAAGATCTGCGGGCTCGAACTGCTTTCGCCGCTTGCAGGGACCGGGGAGTGTACGTCCCCGCTTTCCCTTTGTCAACTACCGCAAGCTTGGTTGTCAACTCCGTGACGCTGTTGACTATTCCGTGCCGCGGGATCGTCGACAACCTCGCAGTCCCTACCGCTATTCCAGCCTCGCTTTTGCTGCACAACCTGCTGTGCAGATTCGAGTTATGGCCTGTTTTCCAAAGATCCCGTACCGCTCAGGGACCAGCCGTAACGACCCTACCCCAGGTCCTATTCCACCGATTTCGGCACCGCCCGCATGCGCGAAACGGACGTCGCCCGTCGCCAGGTCGAGAGAGAAACCGCACCACTCTCCCCGCGGTGGCTGCCGCGCCTCCCCGATGAGCCGCGTTTCCGTGACTACGATCCCTCGAAATCCTCCGCAACTGATGCGGCCGGTTTTCCAGCAGTTGCCGTTCGGTCCGAACGCTTCCAGGCTCACGTTGTGATTGACGACGAACAGGCCCATCGGGAAGCCGATCACTTCCACGACCTCGGTGCCGATCGTCTCCACCAGCCTTCGCGACCGCAAGTCGATGATGTAGCCGGCGCCTTGCGCGGATACGAACAGATGCTTGCCATCCGGCATCATAAGGACCGTGCTGTCGCTCATCGTGCCCGTCTCGAAGCTGCCGATCCAGGACGCCTCGCCGACTCCGATGCGGATGAGAGCGCGTCCCCGTCCGGAGTCCTTCCCTTCCGGCGGGATAGCAATCACCGCTTCGCCGGGCGGCGGAGCGTCGAGAACCTCGGCCGCCGTCAACAGATAGCGTGCTTCAACCGACGGATCGCCGCCCGGAAAAATCCTCCACGGAAACTTCGCCCGCGGCTTGCGCCTGTGGTCGATGGCCTGCTGGCCGACCCACTCCAGTAACTGCATACAGCGAAATCGTTGTGCGGCCTCACTCCGCGGACCGTGTTCTTCCGCCGACCGCGCCGCTTCCTTGACTAACGTCACCATCGCCTTTTCGACGTCGGGGTCTTTCTCGCTGCGGATCCGCTTGAGCTCCAGTGAGATTCGCTGGAGATCCCGTCGTCCCTTCTCGACAATCTCGTCGCGCTGCGCGGTCCGCTCATAGAGGTCCGCGAGCTCCTCGGCGGAATGGAGATTTTTGTAGCGCGGCTCGACTTTCTGCCGGCGCAAGCGCGCGGCACGGCGCCGCGATTCACGTCTGTCGGCGGCCGTCAGGAACGCAGTCAGCGGAGACTCGGGGGCATTGCCGGTGCGCAGCAGGACGTCGATCATTTCCTGCACCAGCGCCACGGCACGTTCGGATGCGTTGTCGTTCTTCATTGGTCGTCATGGAACCCGGGCGCGCCGGCAAGCGCGCCCGGGTTCGCAATCTCCTCTACTCTACGCGGCCGGTGCCGTGGACGTGACGTGGCCGGGAACCGGCTGCGGCGGCGAAGTCGGCGCCGGCGTTTGAGGGTCTTTCGCCGCCTTCTTGCGGCGCGAGACGCCTTTCAGCCGTTTGACCTCTTCGACGTGCGGCAGCAGTACCGCCTTGGCGGGGTCCTTCGCCAGCTGCGACCCGATCGCGTACGCCTGCGTCGCGATGAGCGCGAGCCGTTGACGGCGATTGAGGTTCGCTCCCTCGATGCCTTTCAGGAACGCGCGGGCCTCATCGGCCACCGCCTCCCATCGAAGCGAGTCGTCCTGCAACTGCCGTACGTCATCGAGCGGCTGCCCGATCGCCTGCGATACGTTGTCGAGCACGCCGATCACATTGATCGCTGCCTCGACGACGTTCTTCGGCTGTAACCGGAGCCGCTGCTGGATCAGCTTGCGCTGCTCCCTCGACAACGGCGCGACGTCCTCGATCTGCGAACGCATGCTGCGCAGCTGCGCGATGACCGCGTCGGCATTCAGTTTGGCCGGATCGGCATCCGGCGTACCAGTGACGTTACTGATGGTGTTACTCATGACAATCCTCCTAACGCGAGCAGTCAGGCCGGAGGGGACGTCACGGACTTGTCGACAAGTGCGAGCGGCCACCGGCTGGAAGTTGCGGCGACGCGCCGGCACTTCCGGTTGATGTCTACCCGAGGTGTGTACACACCCCGAGTGCCCGCGGCAGGAGGAGATAACTCAACTCCCGCGCCGGTACAGGACTATGTGCTATCCAGCACGCCCATACCGTCGACAGCCGCCAACCTCGAAAATCTTACGATCGTCGAAGTTGCAGCGAGGAACATAGGCAAGCTGAGCCGATATTTCAAGGGGAATGCGTGACTCGTATATGTGTCGCGGTGCGACACAGCAGGCGGGCACGTGCGCGTCGACTGCGCAGCATTGCCACACCACAGGCGCGCACGTGCGCGCCGACTGCGCAGCATTGCTACACCGCAGGCGCGCACGTGCGCACCCACCGCGCAGCATTGCGACACCACAGGTGTGCACGTGCGCACCCATCGCGCAGCATTGCTACACCACAGGTGTGCACGTGCGCACCGACCGCGCAGCATTGCGACATCGCAGGTGTGCACGTGCGCGCCGACCGCGCAGCATTGCCACACATCGAGTGTGCACGTGCGCGCCGAAAGCGCAACGCCGTTACGTGACGACTGAACGCGTGCGCACGGAGGGCGCAACGTTGTTGCACGCCACTTTCCCACCTCGTCCGTGTCTGGTACTCCGGCATGGATGTAGCCGCTGGAAACCGATTCCGGCGCTTACCGGGAGGCAGCGATGGCACTCTACAAATACGGTTCGTTTCTCACACAACATGACGATGCAGCGTTTGATGCCGTTCACTCACCTGGTGCCACGGCGCCGTACGCTGGTATCTACCGATGCACCGGGTGCGGCTATGAAATCGGGATCGCCGAGAGTCATACTCTTCCGCCGCAGAGCCACCACAGCCACTCCCCGACCAAGGTGGAATGGCGGCTCTGTGTATACGCGCAGCATAAAAAGTAGCAAGCGCTTCGCGGACTCGTACATCTTGAAGCCCCCGACTCCGCGCGTAGCTACTTCTCGCACACGAATCTCGCTTCCATATCCCGAAGCATTGCAAACGTCCGGACGCACGGCACACCGAGAGGTTGGCAGACCGTGGGGATCTTCACTTTGTTCTTCTGTCCCTCCACGTGAACCTCATGCGATGCGACGGTCAGACCGTTCGCCTTCGCAAACGCGATCAGGAACGGATCGGCTCCCGCGAAGAAGACGCGCTTTGCGTCGTCCCGAAAGTCCTGCGCCTGGACCCACGTCGCGACGATAGTCATCACCGCATGCGCCGCAGCGTCGAGGGGCTGAAAGAACGTTCCGCGCCGCGCGGCTGCCCACGTCGCGAGATCGTCCTTCCCTTTCTCCAGCTCGTCGGCGACCGGCTCGATGCTCGAGACGTCGCCGGACGCGTTTGCGATGTCGAGCCAATCCCAGAAACCGGGGCAGATGTCGAAGGCGTAATACTCATTCATACCCTATGGATTCACTCTCCAGGCGGCCGAATGAGCAAGAAAGATCAATCGCGTCATTCACGCTCCGTAGACTTTGGTACCCAATGTTACGATGCCAGTTACTTCGGATCCGCAGGCCTTGCCGACACCCGCCGTCCGTTGACCTCCACGCCATTGACGGCGCCGATTGTCCTGGCTGCTTCATCAATTGACTCTAGTTCAACGAAGCACGCGCCGCGGGACTTGTTAGTGTCACGATCTCTCATGATGTAAACGTCACTAAGCGAAATGTCGAATTTCGCGAGCAGCGCGCGAATGTCCACCTCTGTATACTCATACGGAAAGTTCGCCAAATACACTCGTCGGCTCAGAGCAGGCGCGGGTCGTTCACGCCCACCCCGTCTGATATGTTCTTCTTCAATCGGGTCAGCTTCGCTCACACGCAATCGCCGTCCGCGCAGCCAGATCTCTCCATCACGCTCGAGCGCGACTAGGGTTGCCGCAGGCGAGGCGGGCTGGATAAACGCAAACCCCCGATTGCGACGATTGTTGTCGTGGCTTAGGGCCAGAGTGACGCCTTTTAGTTCTACCCCGGCGGCGGTAAAGACTCCCCGAATGTCAGCTTCCGTCGCTTCAAAGGGAATGCTCGCGACAAACAGGCGCTCAGGAAGGCTCATCTCCGCCGCAGCCACGCCAGCCTGCGCTTCCCTAAGCGCCAGTAACGTCTTGTCGACATCAGCGGCCAAGAAGACTTCTGGCCCGCGAGGCGACTGCTGCAAAGACTCGGTTAGGTACGCGACTATTTCGCGAGCATTGCGAGTAGTGGTCACCGGCGAGAAATGGCTTCTAAAGTCGCCTATACGCCCAGCGATTCGCCGGCCCAGCTCCTCATCGCCTATCCAAGTATCCTCCGCGCACGCCGCCAAATACTCAGGGTTCACCATAAGCTGAAGGTGCACCATGCCCGAGGACGTAATTTTCGCTAGGTCCGAATCCGCGACAGCATCGGTACGCAGGTGTTCCGCCACGACGCAGCCTTCGCGGACAAGATACAGTAGCTCTGCACGAATTCGCTCGGCGTCATGCCCGATTGCTGAGAGATCACGAATCAGGTCGATGGTGCGGTGAAAGCCTTCAACACCCGCGGGCCCCTTCGTCTGAACGCGTTGGCTGTACCACTGCAGGATTGTTAGTCGCGCGAAATGATCAGGCAATGCATCATTCGGCTCGCACTGGACGATGTTCTTCAGGTAACCGACTCTGCCATCATAAAAGCGTCGACTCATCCGCAGCAACACTCTTGCGACTATCGACAACGGGAGAACATGCTGGCCTTCAAAGAATCGGATTTTGTAAATCTCATCTTCGCCAATATGGCCACTAAGGCAAAACTCAAGGAAAATTTCCAATGCGAGCCGGACATCGCGGCCAGCGAGGCCCGTCATGACTTGACGTACAAAACGGTCATGAGCATACAGTGAGCGCAATATACTGGCTAGATATAGCGCCTGATCCTCCGCTGGATAACTGACGCGCATGCCGTTCGGCAGTTGGTACGACAATGTGCTAGCGGTGGAAGCGTCACGGCTCATCTCACGTAACGCGAGTCGCACGCGCGCTTGAAGAACTTCAGAAAATGGCGGCGGTTCGATTCGGAAGACAAATTGCTTCAGTGCTGTGTCAAGAGGTGGATCGTGGCGATGAAGGTCATAGGTGACGTCACGGAGCGGAAGAACAATCAAGCCGCGAAACTCGTCCTGAACCCAGTGCGCTAGCTGGAACATCGTAAGCTGCTCGTCTCGGCTGCGCTTGTCGCAATTGTCAAGCACAATCACCAAAAGCAGCCGTCTGCTGCCGCAAACAAATCGCGCGATCGCTTTGCCCATCTCCAGAGGATCCCGCTGCAGTTCTATCAACCGGTCGGCAAGGCGAGCTTGCGCTTCTGGAGACTTCCGCCCGAGCAGCGCAAGGGGACCCTTTCTCAATGCGTTGATCTCTTTCGCGAAGACCTTCTCCAGAGTGGAGAGCTCGTCGAAGTCGAGATCTACGAAAGCGTTCCTCAAACCTTCCTCGATCGCTCGTGCAGTCCACTTGTAGGCATCATCTAGTGCCAGCGGCGCATCGTTCAGGTTTATTCTTACCCAGACAGTCTTTTCTCGAACTTGTTCCGGTAGCGCGACGAGCGACAGATAGTCAACGAAAGTCGATTTGCCGGCACCTACACTGCCGACCAAAAGCAGGATCTGGTTTTCGAGCTTCTTGTGATCAGAAGCCAGCACCGTCGTCACTTCCCGAGGATTGCGACTGTCTTCAATAGGTCTAATCTTGGATGCCGACGGGGCCACCGCATTTCGGATCAGGCGATCAATCGGCTCGATGTATCGCTGTTGCCGAAGAGAGGCGATGTATGCTTCACGCACGATTTGCGCTCGGTCTTCTTGGGTCTTAGGATTGAAAATGTGACCGTAGTCGCCGACGATCGTTGCCCCGAAGGTATTCTGAGCCAGTTCCTGATTTTGAAATGAGGTGCCGCCAACAAGGCTCACCGGTCGTGTGTACTTAGCACGGCGAAGCCGCCGGCGCAGATCGTCGGCATACGATTGAATTGAACGGCGGCCGCATGCTGCTACGAATTGCGCGAACGTAACCGAAGCCGGCGATAGCTCGTCAAGCGTCAGCGAAATGTCGGGATGTGACGTATCGACTAACGACGTCTGAAGCTCTTGACCATTGCATGCGATGACTCGTTTGCAGGGGTTGACGCGGTGAGGGAACAGCGCGTTGATCTCATTCGCGTATAGCCTTCCTTCGCGCAGCGCGTCGTCGATCGGCTCACCCACTGCCTTAGCTTCGACGATCATTACAGGGAGACCGGCGATGACGATTAGATAGTCTGGGAAGTAGAGCTTGCGGTCATTTCCTTTGCCTATTTCAAGTCGTCGGATGCTCGTTTTGGTAAGAACGTCGGCATTCGAGTACCCTAAACCGAGAGGATCTGCCGCGACGAGAAGCGGCCAAATCAGTTTCTGCTCAACGTCGCTTTCTGTCCTTAGCTCCGCTAACTTAGGGAACATCTGTCCTCACGATTCACCACGTTGTGAAGCCGCAGCTGGCAGCGCCGCCGCGGTGACTAGCGTACCAGACCCAGAATCGCGACTGCAGCAGTGATATCGCGAGATGATGCGCGTTGATACCGGTGCGGACGGACAGGCTCTAGCGCTTCGGAACCAGCTTCCGGAGATCGCGCCCCGTGAACACATCCACGAGATCGGTGACCTGACATTCCAGCGCGACCGCTAACCGAACGATCATGGTCAGCGTGGGAACCTTCATGCCACGTTCCATTTGACTGATGTACGCGTGAGTCGATCCCGTCCGTTCGGCGAGCGATCGCTGGCTCTCGCCGCGCTGCTCACGCAACTCCCGAAGTCGGGCTCCGAATAGTTCGCCTTCAGATGGCGGCATGGTCGCGATGCGAATTCCGCTTGTGTTGGCGAATCTTGAACGGTATACTATGAGATACCAACAGGAGGTTGCACATCATGCTCGATCCAGCCCTCATCCAACGCATCCGGGCCATCTTCCTACATCGGGAGCCGCGCGTCACCGTCGGTGTCGCGGCGGACCTCCTCGGGTTCTCGTTCGCGGAGATGAAGGCGACGATCGCGAATGGCGACATCGAGGTCGTTGAGACGGGCGGCGGGACGAGGATCGAGCGTTGCGAGCTCGCGGCGTATGCGACGCAGCAGTGGCCGTTGACGTCCATCGAAGAGGCGCTGGAGCGGGATGCGGCGTTGGTTCTGCCGGCGGCGTTGCGGACGCGGACATTCACGGTGCGGCTGCCGCGGTATCAGATCGGGGCGCTTCAGGTGCTGGCCGCCGAGGGGCGGGAGCCGGTCGAGACGATGCTGATGCGGATGTTCGAGGAGCTGACCGATCTGCATCACGAGCGGCTCGCGCGCGTGATCCCGGGCCTCGCTGAGGCGATGGCGTGGCCGGGCGGCAGCGTTGGTTGGCATGGCCGCAGCCACCCTTTCGAATCCGAATGACATTTCCGCTGATGCAATCGATATGGAGGTGACGCCATGTCTCCACGTCTGTCCAACGTCGTCCGCTATGTTTCCACTCTCCGCCGTGCGCGGCGTCGGCGCGCGTGGAAGCCGGTCAAGCGTGTAGCGGCGCGGCGCAAGAAGTCGCGGCCGGCGCGGGCTCCGCAAGTCGTGACGCTGTCGTCGCGGCGCATCCCTCGGCGGACGATGCCCGAGGCGGTCGTGCCGTATCTGCGACTGTCGGGACGGTGGCTGGCGGAGCATGGGTTCGCGATCGGCACGAACGTGCAGGTTCTGGTCGAACAGAGCCGCGTGACGCTGATCAGCCGTCACGAGGGGTGACGGACGGAAGAAATTCGCGTTTCCGGCTGCGCACTATCCCCGGGTTACCAACATCAGACACTGCATCTTGCCAAAGCACAGACAAGAGTGTCTGTGCCACACTCGCCGTCGCGAGTACCACAATGCGCAAGTACGGCAGGATGGTGTGGCACAGACACTCTTGTCTGTGCTGCTGATGCTCGGGAGGCTTGGGAAGATCAACTGCTGGTGAAAAAGTCAGCCTTCGAGCTTGACGCCGCGGCAACTGCGGAGCAACGCGAGGTCGTAGACGATCTTCAGCCCGCCGGCGGCGATGAACGGCAGCCAGCTATGCGTGAGGCTGGCGATCAGCGGCATCGCGATCACCGGCGCCAACGCTGCGCCAGTCGTCCGTGCCACCCCGGTGATGCCGGCCGCGGCAGTTCGTTCCGAGGGATCGACGGCGGCGAGGACAAACGCCTGACGCGTCGGCACGTCCATCTGCGAAATCGAAAAGCGCAGCAGCAGGACCGCGATCGCCAGCGGCAGCGTCGGCATCAGCGGCACAAGGATCAGCAGGATGTTCGACGGGAGGTGCGTGAACACCATCGTATTCAGCAGACCGAAGCGTTTTGCGATGCGTGCCGCGAGGAGCGCCGAGACGCCCGCGGCGAGATTCGCGCCGAAGAAGAGCGATCCGAGCGCCGCCGGGCTGAGTCCGAATCGCCGGAAGAACCAGTAGGCGACGATGCTCTGCACGACCAGTCCTCCGGCGAACGAATCGATCGCGAAGAGTCCGGACAGTTTCATCACGATCGACCGCGACTGCTCGACGCGAAAGAGGCTGCGGACCGGCTTCGCGGTGCGCTGACCTTCGATCGCGGACGACAGCCCCGCAAACACGATCGCCAAGGTTCCGCCGAGGATGGCGTAGGCGATGATGGCGCTGCGGTAACTGGCTACGGCGCCGAAACCGCGCGACATCAATAGACCTGACAAAAACCCACCCGCCAGCGAGCCGGCCGCGGTCGCGAACGATCCCGCCAGGTTGTACCAGGCGAAGAGCGACGTCCGGTCGCGACCCTGCGCCGCCTGCGCGAGAGCGACCTGCTCGACGGCGAGAAACGGTCCGACCTCGTTGCCGCTCGGGCTGATCACGCCGATCGTCGCCGCGAGAACGAGCAGCGCGAAGTCGCGCGTGATCGCGAAAACAACCGCGGCGCCGATCATTAGTAGTGCGCCGGCGAGCAGCGTCCGTTTGCGGCCGAGGGCGTCGGCGCGGGTTGTCAGGAACAGCGAGACGATCACGTCGCCAGCCAGCGTCAGCGACAGCAGCAGGCCGATGCGGTGATCGTCGAGGCCGATCGCTGACAGATAGAGAACGAGGACGACGGCGACGAAGCCGTACGCGAACAGCCGCACGATGCGCGCGGCGAAAAGAAGGCGCGCGTCGAGCGGGAACATCGTTATGCGCTGCGCACCGTGGCCTCGTGCAACACCAGGTCGAGCGCCTTTTCCTGGCTCAGCGACATCCGCAACTCTTCGTATCCGCCGTCGTGCCGCAGCCGGTGCTTGACTTCGGCGAAGTCGCGATCGGCTTCTTTGGCGGCGCGGCGAATCTCGGCGTCGACCTCGACATCGCTGACGATGAGGTTCTCTTTCTTTGCGATCTGCTCGAGGATCAGCGCCCGTTTCACGCGCTTGACGGCCTCAGGGCGAAACTCTTCCTGCATCTTGCGCCAGTCGATCTCAGCCTTCTCGATCTCAACCCCCTGCGACGCCAGAAACCGCGCGTAGTTCTGCAGCGACTTGCCCACTTCTTCTTCGACCAGCGTCTCCGGCACTTCGAACTCGTGCGCGCCGAGAAGCAGCTCGCCGATCTGATTCTGCTTGAGGCGCTTCGCTTCGAACTCGCGATGCTTGCGGATGTCGGCGGCGATCGCCTCGCGCATCTGATCGATCGTTTCCCATCCGCCGGTGCTCTGCGCGAACTCGTCCGTAACTTCCGGCTTCTCCTGAACGCGAATCTCTTTCAGCGTGACGTCGTGCTTGATGTTGCGGCCGCGGAAGCTCTCGTTCTGCGCGTCCTCGGCGTACGTCTTTTCGAATGACGCCGTCTCGCCCGGCTTCTTGCCGCGCAACGCCTCGTGCAGCTCGGGCATCGGCGTCTCTTCGCCGAGGCGGAAGTGGCCGCCGCGGGTTTCGGGTTCGATGCCGTCGCCGGACGTCGTCATCTCGATCATGGCGATATCACCGTCCTCGAGACCGCGGTCGTCGACAGGCCGGTACGCGCTGGTCTGGTCGCGCAGACGTTCGATCATGCTGCCGATGTCGGTCTCGGCCACGTCGATCTTCGGATCGTCGATCGACAGCCCGCGATATTCGCCGAGGTCGAAGTGCGGCTTCACTTCGAATTCGGCTTTGTACTTGACCGGCGCGCCGAGGACGAACGCATCCATGTGCTGCAGATGCGGCTCGCCGACGATCTCAACGCCTTTGTCGGCGATCGCTTCCTGGAACGTGCGCGGCAGCAGCCGCTCCATCACCTGCTCCTGGATCTCTTTCGCGAAACGGGTTCGCACGATCCCCGTCGGCACTTTGCCGGGACGGAAACCGGGGATGCTGGCCTGGCGCCCGAAGTCCGCGGTAACGCGCTGTGCCTCCGCGGAGATGAGATCTGCAGGGATTTCTACTTCGACAATCTTCTTGACCGGGGAAACATCTTCATAATTCAGAAGCATTCGCTGACGACCTTCGGATGGATTTTCGGCTGGATTGGTGCGAAAGGCGGGACTCGAACCCGCACGGCTTTGGGCCACTGGATCCTAAGTCCAGCGCGTCTGCCAGTTCCGCCACTTTCGCCCGAATGCAAAAAGGACCGAGCGCGCGCCC
>JAFAOU010000085.1 GCA_019247495.1 Acidobacteriota bacterium | reverse complement strand
TTACGATGACGCCGGCAACGTCAAGACGGGGTTCGGCGCCGTGTACATGTATGACGGGACAGGCATGGTGAGGCGAGCGGCCGTTGGAACCGATATCCGCGACTTCGTCTATACCGCTGACGATGAGCGGATCGCGGTGCGGCAGGGTGCCTCATGGACATGGACCGTGCGCGATCAGGGCGGCAAAGTCCTGCGCGAATTCACGAGCCTGGAAACCTCGTCGTCGCCACTAACCCTGACAAGCCACTATTGGTCCAAAGACTACGTCTGGCGTAGCGGCCTGCTGCTGGCCTCGGTCTTCCCCGTCACGCCGGGATCAATGAGCCCCACCACGACCTACCACTACCACCTCGATCACCTCGGCACCCCGCGCCTAGTGACTGACGGAAACCATATTCTCGTCGGCAAACACACCTACTATCCCTTCGGCGCCGAGATGAACCTGACGCCGCCGGAGAGTGCCATCGAGTTGATGAAGTTCACGGGCCACGAGCGGGATATCGTCGCGGCGACCAACGGCAGCGTCGATTACATGCATGCGCGGTATTACAACGCGAATTTGGGGAGGTTCTTGTCGGTCGATCCGGCTTGGGATAGTGCCGATCTAGGAACGCCGCAATCCTGGAATCGCTACGCCTACGTCAAGAATACTCCGATCGGCCGCATTGACCCCGATGGTCGAATCGATTATTGGGTGACGCAGCTCCTGAACCACCTTCAGAGTCTCATCCCAACGAAAGAACATCCGCTCATCGTTGACCCCATCAATAGGCCATTGGCAACGGCCGGAACTACCATCATAGTCGCTTCTATTGCTTTCGGCGATGAGCCTCTGGCGGATGCAACAGCGACAATCGAACGTAGACTTTCGACAGAAGAACTTGTGGATGCTGGCGGGTCTGCACTCGAGCAGCTGACCGCCAAGGCTGAACAGGCGCATAGTGTCTTGGATCCTATCGCTCAAACAAACAGAACAACTGCCGCTCTCAGAACAAGCGCAGGGGACATCGTTGGCAGCGGCGCACGCGATCTAACTCCGGCTCAGCGAGCTCTAGTCAGCCAGAATGGTGATGCCGCTGCGAAGTTGCCCGGAGCACATGCGGAAGTCACCGTATTGAATCAAGCAGCTCGAACAGGTGCGGCACCACAAGCACTCGCGAGCACGCGTCCGTTCTGCTCCGAATGCGTGAAGGCTATTCAGAGTGCGGGAGGCACTATACTCGATGCGCTTACTGCCATTTGGCCTTAGGAGGGACGTTGTTTACGTTCGATGAGCGACATCTCATGACAGCTCTTGATAAGGCGAGTCCACCCCGTCGGACCGCATTTGCGACTGCCTGTGCCGCGAGGCTTACTAGGCTTTTGTTACAGAGTGAAGCCACCAGTCCCGAAAAGGAGACGTTGACTAATGCAATAGAGCTGCTTCGTGCTGATCTTCGTGACAGTGGTGAGACCGAGGTTGATTGGCAGGCGCTTTTGGACCATGTAATGACCTTGCTCCCCGGCGAGGATGCGACATGGCATGATGTCAAGAGTCTGCTTGATGACTCGGTGGCAGCAGTCGCTTACGCAATCAGAACAAGGCTCACTGGATCTAGCCAGGAAGCGGCGTGGAGCGCCCGGAAGTGCTATGAGTACTTTGATTCTGTCGCAAATCAGGACTTCTGCCGTCGAGGAGTCGAAGAGCCGACCGACCTAATGTTGTTGGAGCACCCTGAAACTCAGAAGGAGCTGAGGCGGCAGCACGATTTACTCGAGGTTCTGAAGCGGACTGATATGGTGACAGCTTCGAGAATTATCGGGACCACGACTGGCTGAATGAAAAGTACGAGACGAGCCGGATGAAACCTCCAAGGAATCGCCGATCGATCATCAATCCGAAAACCGAAGGATCATCTTCGGCTTTCGCTCGTGAGAAAGGCGACTCCACCGCTTACCCTCGCGGCGTCACGGCCCTTGCAGCGAGGACCGACGCCACCAACGCCCGTCAAAGCCATCCATTTCCTCGACCTGCAGGACACACACAATGAGCGCCAAAGGACCAGACATGCGCAGAGCGAATCGAATCGTTCCCACAATGATGGCCGTGATGGCCGCCGCGTTCGTCGTCGTTGCGTCGTCTGCGAACGGCGCTGAGTTGAAGTTCCACCCAGCGCCTGGCATCCCGCCGGTGGTTGGCCGCTACCTGGTGACGCTCGACCCGTCGGTCACGGCGGACCTTGCTCACGCCTCGGCCGAGGCGCTGGCCCGGGCTTATGTGGGGCAGCTTGAGCCTTTTGCGTCGTCAGACGTCCGGCAGTTTGCCATCGCCATGCTGCCGGCACGTGCCCGGACGCTCAGCGCCGACTCACGCGTGCTCGATGTCGTCGAGATGGCCCATCCCGACGACGCCCTGGCTCCTTCCCCGCCACCGCCGAGCGTGACTTCCGCTCTCGCCCGTCCACACCTGGTTCCGATCACGCGGGACACCTCTTCGAGCGGTACGTACGTCTACGACGGTTCCGGCAACATCAAGTCCATCGGCACTGATTCGTTCGTCTATGATCCCGTCGGACGACTGAAGGTAGCCATCGTGCAAGGGAATCAGCAGACCTTCACCTATGACCCTTTTGGCAACCGCACTGCCACCGTCTCTGCCGACGGAGCCGCCGGCTGCGTGGGCGGTTGCGATGTGGCCGACACCGCGGTAACACCGCTGAACAACAATCACCTCTCCGCGGCGACTTACGATGACGCCGGCAATGTCCTGACTGGGTTCGGTGCTGTGTACACGTACGACGGGACAGGCATGGTGAGGCGAGCAACCGTTGGAACCGATATCCGCGACTTCGTCTATACCGCTGACGACGAACGGATCGCAGTGCGGCAGGGTGCCTCATGGACGTGGACCGTGCGCGATCAGGGCGGCAAAGTCCTGCGCGAATTCACGAGCCTGGAAACCTCGTCGTCGCCACTAACCCTGACAAGCCACTATTGGTCCAAAGACTACGTCTGGCGTAGCGGCCTGCTGCTGGCCTCGGTC